>JAEUWI010000531.1 GCA_016791475.1 Candidatus Hydrogenedentota bacterium | reverse complement strand
CTCGGCCCGCGCCTGAGCGCCCGACCCCGCCGCGCGCCTGCGTCGCGGCCCGGCGCCGCGTGCAAGCGTCAGCGCAATTGCAGAGTTGGACATCGCGGGCTCAATTGTCGTCGCGTTCGCCGACGATCAGCCAGCGCCCGCCGATCTGTCGCAGCAGGAGCTGGCGGCGCGAGGTCTCGCGGAGCTGGTCGGCACGGTACGACTGTTCGAAGCTCGCCACCCAATCTTCGCCGCGCGGATCCAGCTCCAGCGATGTGATCTTCACCTCGATGATCCGGTGCGACCGGATGCGGGCGCGCTGCTGGGCGGCCCAGCTCTCGTAGCTCAGGCTGCGATCGGCACTGATGAAGCCCGGCGCGTAGGCCGCCAGATAGGCCTTCACGTCACGACGGCTCCAGGCCTTGGCCCAGGCCTGGACAGCGGCCTCCAGCTGCGGCCGCGGATCCGGCCCGGTGCTGGCCGGTGGCGTGATCACCTCCGCGTTGGCCCAGGACCTTGCC
>JAEUWI010000530.1 GCA_016791475.1 Candidatus Hydrogenedentota bacterium | reverse complement strand
ACACCATGCGGCCGATGCGGCCGAAGCCGTTGATACCAATTTTGATTGCCATGGAAATATCCTCAGGTTTGGAGATTGCGAAGTTGAAAAATTCAGGCGCTGACCATGGGGCCATTCATGAAAAGATGACCCTTCTTGGCAGGAATAACGCTTTCTAGAAAATCGGGTATACGCGGTATGACGCCGCCGCATTCATTGATACATGCTGCATCGGTGATCGCCGTAGTATCAGGGCTCAGCATGGGCTTGAAACCACGATTCTTATTGGACCCCACTGATCCATTTCGATCCCATATGGCCAGAGCCGTGCTCTTGGCAACAGGCTTTGCCATGGAAAGGACTTGGGCTTTGGAGACGTTGCCTGTAGCAATATGGAAACCAATCAAGTTAGAAACCAGATCTTCCTGACTAAATCCACTATTGGTAATGAATTTAGGGAAATAATCCTGGTAATTCTCAAACTGCAGAGTAACCTCCATAAAAATCGCCAGCGCAACTGA
>JAEUWI010000529.1 GCA_016791475.1 Candidatus Hydrogenedentota bacterium | reverse complement strand
TGAGGCGGGCGCGGCGGGTACGGAAGGGGGCGGTGTCTACGGAGGGGAGGCTCGGTGCGTTCATGGCTGGAATTATGTCACGCGGAGGGTGCGGGGGCAGGGCGGCGGCGTGCATGAGGTGGGCGGTGTATACGGCGGCTCATCGGATGATGTGGACCTCGTTCGTTGCTGGAAGTGCAAGGCTCGGGAAATGGGGGATTGTCGGGTGCTGGTCCGCTCGGGGTGGCGCGGGCCGCGCGCAGGCCGGCGGCGCGCCGCAACTGACGAGGCAGCCGCGCGCAGGAATTTAGCGCGTGCCGGCAAGTTCCCGATACGCCAGATTGGCCAGTTGCAGCAGTTCTTCGCGTTCCAGGGCGCCGCTCAAGGCATAGCCGGTGCCGCCCTCGACCCAGTAGAACACCGCCAGACCGTTTTCGCGCGCGAAGCGGAAAGCCGCTCCGGTATTCGTTGTTTCGCCCGTGCGCAGGTAGAGCGTGACGCGCCTGCCGGCGTCCGACTGGT
>JAEUWI010000528.1 GCA_016791475.1 Candidatus Hydrogenedentota bacterium | reverse complement strand
GCCACCGCCGTGGTAGCCCGGCGGCACCATGTGGGTCTTCCACAGGATGCGGCCGGTCTTCACGTCCAGCGCCACGGCCGCGCCGCGGAAGCGCCACTGCCAGTAGGCCTTGGGCACGAAGGCGGCCACCAGTTCCTCGTTCGAGGCGGTGCCCACGTAGGCCACGCCATCGTGCACCACCGCCGAATTGGTGACCATCGACAACTGGGTGTCGTCGATCTGCGTGTTCCACACCGTCTGGCCGGTGACCTTGTCCACCGCCACCACCCGCGCCGGCGCGGCGGTGGTCGTCAAGGTGCTCAAACCCGGCGTCCGCGAGACCGTGCTAGCCGATCTCACCTTGCTGCGCTGGCTGGGCGCCCTGCTGGATCGGTTGCTGCCCCAATTCCAGCCGGCCGCCATCATCGAGGAATTCCGCGCCTACACCGTCCGCGAGCTGGATTTGACCGCCGAAGCCGACAACGGCGAAACCTTCGCCGCCCACTTCCACGACACTCCGGC
>JAEUWI010000527.1 GCA_016791475.1 Candidatus Hydrogenedentota bacterium | reverse complement strand
GAACCGCCGCACCGTCCTGCTCCTTGCCCGCATTCTCGAGCCGCTGGGCTGAGGCTACGGTACCGGCGGCATTGAACACCCCAGCCGACCCCTTAATGGAGTGCGCCAGACTACGGATCGTCGCGAAGTCAGAAGTGCGCTGGGCGAGCTCAAGCGCCTTTCGATTGCGCTCCAGATCGCTGAAGAAGAGACTGATAAGTTGCTGCAGGGCGGCCTCATCACCATCAAGCAACTCGCGGGTCGCGCCAATATCGGCAATCGCGGAATCCGCCCCCACATCGATACAGCTCGCAACCCGGCCGCCACCCACCTGAGGCGCATCGTCCAGATCTCCCATCACCCTGTCTATCACCCCATGCAGCTCCACGGGCTTGATCGGTCTGGCGATGTAATCGTCCATGCCCGCCATCAGGCAACGATCCCTGTCGCCCTGCATCGCATGGGCGGTCATCGCCACAATCGGTGTCGACTGCCACTTCCCTCCTGCAGCCCAGCTTCGTC
>JAEUWI010000526.1 GCA_016791475.1 Candidatus Hydrogenedentota bacterium | reverse complement strand
CCTCGCATTCACTCCGGCAATGGCCAAGTCGGCCGAGCCCGCCTATCCCGCGCCGGGCGAGCTGTGCAAACCCGGGGAATACCGCGCCTTCGACTTTGCGCACGGCCATTTCCGCATGAAGGGCGGCGGCGGGCAACTGGCCGGCCACCTGCGCATGACGCCGATGCTGATGGGCTGCGCCAGCCGCGGACACTGGCGCGGTGCCATCGCGGGGCGCGGCGAGGTGACGACCTGGTTCGACCGCTTCCAGCAGCGCTGGCACCAGCTGTACGTCAACGACGACGGGCACCCGCTGATGATGAGCGGGGGCGTGCGAGACGGCGCGCTGGTCTTCACCGGCGTCAACACCTTCTTCGACGGGCGTGTGGGGCTGCACCGGATGAGCTGGTCGCCCCTGCCAGGCGGCGGGCTGCGCCAGCACTGGGAGTTCTCCGCAGACGATGGCAAGAGCTGGGAGACGCTGATCGACGCCCGGGGCACGCGGCTGCAACCCGCTCGGCG
>JAEUWI010000525.1 GCA_016791475.1 Candidatus Hydrogenedentota bacterium | reverse complement strand
CCCCGAATTCGCCGATCATCACGTTGCTCGGTTTGATGTCGCGATGCAGCACGCCGCGCGAGTGTGCGTACGCGATCGCGTGGCACAGATCGAGGAAATGGGGAAGCATCGAGAGCCGATCGACAATTGCCGGACTGTCCCGCAGTACATGCGACAGCGTCTTACCGCGCACCAGCTTCATCGTGTAATACAGCGAGCCGTCGCGACGTCGCCCAAGTTCGTATACGGGCACAATAGAAGGGTGCTCAAGCTGGCCGGTGATGCGCGCTTCCTGCAGGAAACGCGCAAGCTTGGACATGCTGATACGAATCGGCGTCGGCGAGTCGGCAGCTTCGGCGGGCAAAGGCAGCAATTCTTTCAGCGCAACATCGCGGCCGAGATGTTCATCGTGGACCAGTAGTACGCGGCCTACGCCGCCCCGCGCATATTCGCCGTGGAGTGTGTAGCGGCCCGGCGTTTCTTCGACACCGGGATTGCTCAGCAAGCCGCCTTCCCGGTAGGA
>JAEUWI010000524.1 GCA_016791475.1 Candidatus Hydrogenedentota bacterium | reverse complement strand
CCACGGCGCAAACTCTCGCCGACACCCGCACGGGCGAGCGGGTGCGCCTGGTCATCCATGATTCCCTGCGCCAGGGCGTGTTTCAGCGACGCCGACAGGACGTGATCGGCCATTTCGTGCGCGCCAACCCGGACTCCGTCTGGATCCGACCTCTTGGTGCCAGCGACCTGGGGGTGGCGCGCACCGCCATCGCGCGGGCCAGCGTCAGCTCCGGCGCCTCGCGATGGAAGAGCGCGCTGCTGCTCGGCGTGGGCTGGGGACTGGGAATGGCCGCCGCCGTCGCCTTCAGCGACGAGAACACCGATGATGGCCATCGCGGACGCGACATCTGGATCGGTGCCGGGGTTGGGGTGGGTGCAGGCATGGTCGTCGGCGCGAAGCTGCCATTCGAACTCTGGCGCGGCGTCAAACCGTAGCGACGCTCCCCCGCTCCGGCCCCGCAGCGAGCCATCCGCCATGCAACACGATTTCGAACCGTTTGCGCCACACGCCGGGGCAGCGA
>JAEUWI010000523.1 GCA_016791475.1 Candidatus Hydrogenedentota bacterium | reverse complement strand
AAAGAAATGTGTTCGATGATCTGTATAATCAAATGAGCTTTTCAAAAAGAGCTGAGCTTACGATTCAACGGTTGATGTTTCATATAGTTTGACCAAAGTTTGGAGATAAACGAGTAAATCTGAATTCATTATCCGAAGTGAACTCACCCTCACCCTCACCCTCACCCTCACCCTCACCCTCATTGAAGTGAAAAATAACATGAAATTGTTCTTCTCGATCATGAAAGTGGTAATGATTCTAATGATGTCGAAGAAACCTTGATATTTTTCGATTTGAATTCTTTATTTGCTGATGTTGAATAGTATGATCCAGATCATTCTTCAAAGTCTACTGAATGTGAAAATTTGAAAAAATCGAATTTCTAAATCCGACCTCGGCCGGAGCGGAGTTCGGGACTCCCTGATGATCCTTATTCAAAAGTCTAGTGCATCTCTAGCTTAAATGCAACTGATAGTTTTTTACAATTCTAATCAGAAAATGAATATCGACACTAGCAATTCT
>JAEUWI010000522.1 GCA_016791475.1 Candidatus Hydrogenedentota bacterium | reverse complement strand
AGCGGCCATCAGCTTGCCGACCAGGCCGTCGATGTATTCGACGCAGCGCACCTGCTGGTCGTGCAGGCGGCGCATCTGGTCGGCGTCGAAGCTCTGCCCCTTGTGCGACGCCACCGCGCCGTCGTTGCCCATGGCCTTGAGCACGCCATGCACGCCCGAGACATGCGGCAGGTCCTCGCCGCTGAGCATGTAGGGGTAATGGGTCTCGCCCAGGTTCAGGAAGTAGTAGTGCGGCTCGTCGTCGGGAAACTCGATCTCCGACACCATGCCGGCGAAGTTGTTGTGGTTGTCCATCATCTTGTACTCGTCGAAGTGCCGGCTGATCGCCGTGTACTTGTTGAGCACGGGCATGGACACCTTGGCCACCGTGCGGTAGCCGAGCTTGGACAGCACGCGGGGCAGTGAGAGCTCGGGCAGGAAGTCCTTGAACGCGATGCCGTCCGCACCGGTGCGCAGCCGCCACTGGTCGAACTCTTCCTTGTAGACCTCCGACGCGTAGACA
>JAEUWI010000521.1 GCA_016791475.1 Candidatus Hydrogenedentota bacterium | reverse complement strand
CCTCAATTTCGCAGGCCGGTGCGAGGCCTGTGTCGAACCGCTCAAACGCAACGCTGGCGCCGGCGCCGCCTTCACGGAAACTGTAAATCTGGCCGGTGCTGGTGATCATGTAGAACGCGCCCGCGGGCGTAATCGCCAGCCCCTCGAAATCGCCGGCTTCGGGCGGCGCGCCGAGTGCGAAAGAGCGCAGCGGCTGGCCGGTGGCCAGGCGGCGCAGCGCCTCCTCGGCCTGGCGGCCATGCATCGCGGCCTCGTCCTTGGCCTGCTTGGCCTCGAAGGCCTTGATGCCCAGGAGCCGCACCGTGGCCTTGCCCGCGCCCTCCTTCGCCACCACCAGGGTGTCGCCGTCGCGCAGCATCTCCAACGCCTTGGCCAGGCCGGGGCGTTCGGCACGCGTGCCGCTTACCTTGTCCTCAAAGACCTTCTGGCATCCGGCATTGGTCAAGGCTTCGCGCTGCAACGCCAGGTTCTGATCCTGCGTCGAGACGCGCGCATAACCGATC
>JAEUWI010000520.1:274-503 GCA_016791475.1 Candidatus Hydrogenedentota bacterium | reverse complement strand
TACTGGAATGCGCCCGGGTTGCTCGGCGGGAGCGAGTTGCCCTGCGCGTCGCTCCACTCATCCATATTGAAGCCGTACACGTGGTCGCACGGCACGCCCCACTCGGTGAGGAAGTAGACCGCCCAGCGATACATGCCCATTGGACCGACCGGGAGAATCAGCGCCAGTTTCTCGCCGGCGTCGCGCGACCGCTTGATGGTGATGGCGATTTCGTGGCCGAGCAGCGTGT
>JAEUWI010000520.1:0-264 GCA_016791475.1 Candidatus Hydrogenedentota bacterium | reverse complement strand
GCACGGTATCGGCGTGAACTGCTTGTGCCACCAGGGCTGGCGGCTGGTGATGGTTTTCGGGTCGTCATCGACGCAGGCGTCGATTTTCTTCAGGTCCCAGCCGGCGGGAAAGAAGCCTTCCATCATCGAGCCGGAAATCGTGCTGAGCAGGTCCATGGGGCTTAGTGGGTGGTGGCTAGTGGGTAGTGGATAGCGGCGACAGTGTAACCGCAGACTCCCCCGCGCGGCCACCGGCCGAAAGATTCACCGCAGAAAACGCGGAGG
>JAEUWI010000519.1 GCA_016791475.1 Candidatus Hydrogenedentota bacterium | reverse complement strand
CGCCCTACCGTCAGCGCCAACGACCCCTCTGTGTCAGCCGCCGAAGGCATCATGCGCCGCCCATCGACGGTGCTGGAGGATCTCGCGGCCTACTACAGCGGCTGCACGACCGCCTCCACCACGGTGCCCGCGGGCACGCAGACCCGCAGCTGCATGCGCTACCAAGGCGTCGGCAACTACAGCTGCTCCCGCACGCTGGCGGTGGACGTGACGCGGTCGGTCAACTGCACGCCGGGTGACTGGTTCGCGCACGCCGCGTCGGGCGGCACCGGCTTCGACGTGCAGTGCGTGCCGGACCGTCCGCCGACGGCGCAGCATTTCCGGGTCACGCAGGACGGATCGCCGTTGGCGTACTTCGACGTGGACGTCAGCACGCCGGTGGTGTTCCCGCAGATGGTCGCGGTGCTGAGCACCAGCTACTCCTTCATGACCGGCCAGGAGATCAAGACCGGCGTCTGGGTGGCCGAGAAGTCCTGCACCGGCGACACCTGCAGCGTGCTGGC
>JAEUWI010000518.1 GCA_016791475.1 Candidatus Hydrogenedentota bacterium | reverse complement strand
GCCGCCATTTCCCAGCTTGGTCTGGACGTTCGTGACGATTCCATCCCAGCCGACCTGATACAAGATCAAAGCCGTCACCGCGATCAGCCACGCGCTCATCACCACGAATTGAAGAAAATCAGTGATGAGCACCGAGAGCATTCCGCCCAGAACTGTGTATATCGCGACGAAAATCAGCAGCGCGGTCATCATCGCTTCGAGATAACGTGTCTCGATGCCGCAACTGATCACCAGGAACTGCCCGCCGACGCGAAGGAACACACCCATGTTCAGCAGGCCGCCCAGCACGATCACGACGCCCGACAACCAGCGGACAAATGGTCCGTAGCGTGATTGAAACAACTCCGGGATCGTCATGACGCCTGAATCGCGCAGGGGCTTGATGCAGAACCCAGTCCAGCCGACAACGAACATCGCAATCGCGTTGCATATCCCGGGAATCGCGCCCGCGAACCCGCGCGTGAAACCGCCCTCCGCCGTGTACATGCACGTGACGATGCCGAA
>JAEUWI010000517.1 GCA_016791475.1 Candidatus Hydrogenedentota bacterium | reverse complement strand
CGCGCGCTATTCCGACACGCAAGGCGTCAACGACACGACCACACTGCTTTATCCATTTGCATACACCTATCGCGACTGGCTGATTCGCGCCCTGAATGAAGATTTGCCATACGATCAATTCCTGCTGCAACAACTTGCCGCCGACCGTTTGCCGAACAATGAATCGCGTAATTTGGCCGCACTGGGATTTTTGACCGTCGGGCGCGGAGGATTTGCCACAACAACCGAAGAGCGAATTGACGACAAGGTTGACGTGGCAATTCGCGGCACGATGGCGCTGACTGTAAGCTGCGCGCGCTGCCACAATCACAAATTCGATCCAATTCCGACGGCAGATTATTATTCGCTGTTCAGCATCTTCGCCAATACCCACGAACCTGACAAATTGCCGCTGCTCGATCCTGTTTCTGCCAAGGATCCGAAAGAAATCGAGTTGCAAAAGGAAATTGCCAAAATCAACGACGAAGTTGAAAAGTATCGCGTCAAACGCTTTCCCGAACTGAA
>JAEUWI010000516.1 GCA_016791475.1 Candidatus Hydrogenedentota bacterium | reverse complement strand
CGATGATAACAATTCGCGTTGGCGGACAAGAATTGTCGGCGACAAACAATGGCGACGGCACCTGGACACTCGCGGACAATCTCCTCACTGCGTTGGTGGAGGGGGTGTACGATATAGTGGTGGTGGCCGAAGATCTCGCTGGGAACATCAGCGAAACCACAGTGACGGACGCCCTCACCGTGGACGTTACCGCGCCTCAGCTTACGCTGAACGGCGCGGCGGAGCTCACGCTGATCGCAGGCGTTGACTCGTACACGGAGCAGGGTGCTTCGGTGCTGGATAATTTGGACGAGTTTGTGACGGTGGACCTCGGTGGCGATGTCGTGAATGCGTCGTTGCCTGGGGTCTACACGCTTACCTACAACGCGGTGGACGATGCGGGTAACGCAGCAACTGAACTCACACGAGTTGTGACGGTCATCGCTGATGGTGGCGAAGGGGAAGGCGAAGGTGAAGGCGAAGGCGAAGGCGAAGGCGAAGGCGAAGGCGAAGGTGAAGGTGAAG
>JAEUWI010000515.1 GCA_016791475.1 Candidatus Hydrogenedentota bacterium | reverse complement strand
CAGGTCGGCGGCGGTGTTGACGCTTTCGGCGGTGGCAACTTCCTGTTCGATGTGGGCGGCGGCATCGGCGACGCGGTCGACAAAGGCGGCAGTGGCGCCGGCGGTGCGGGCGACCTCGGCGATGGTGGCGATCTGTTGCTCGACCGCGGCCGCGACGGCGGCGAAGACCGGGCGGATGCCGTCGATGACGGCAGTCACCTCGCCAACCGCGTCGATCGAGGCGGCGGCATCGGCGCGCAGGCTGCCAATGCGGTTGCGGATGTTGTCGGTGGCCTTTTGCGTCTCGGTGGCCAATCCCTTGACCTCGTGGGCGACGACGGCAAAGCCCCGGCCGGCGGTGCCGGCGCGCGCGGCCTCGATGGTGGCGTTCAAGGCGAGGAGGTTGGTCTGCTTGGCGATATTGGTGATGAAGCCAACCACCTCGCCGATTTCGCTCGACGAGTGGGCGAGGCCGGCGACGGTCTTGGTGGCGCGTGCCGCCGCAGTCGCGGCGCGGTCGGCAAG
>JAEUWI010000514.1 GCA_016791475.1 Candidatus Hydrogenedentota bacterium | reverse complement strand
CGCCCGAGAGGCTCTGGTAGTTGGTCGTGATGGCCGCGTCGAAGCCGCGCGTGTGGGTCCGGTTGTAGCCGGTGATGGGGTCGGTGATCTGGTCCAGGTCCGAGAACCAGAGCGCCCGGTCCATCTGCTCGCGGAAGGCGTTGGCGATCTGCTTCTGCTCCATGCTGTAGTTCCAACCCGCGTAGAGGTCGGTGTTCTGCATGCGGAGCGTGGCGCCGGTCGCCGCGGCCAGCAGGTCGGAGCGCGTCGGGTAGTGTGAAAGCATGGCCGGGCTGACGGGGGCATATTCCCCGGGGGCTTCGACGGCGCCGCGGGCCTGGATGGGGACGGGCTTGCGCGTCAGCGCGGAGCGCCCGGTCTCGCCCTTCTCCAGCAGCTCCTGCAATGCCGGGAAGGCCGGCGTGTGCGCCGGCATGTCGCCATGCACCGCGTTCATGTAGTAGAGCCGTCCGCCTTCCCGGCACTTCGCGGGGATTCCGCTTGCCCAGGTGACGCGGCCATCGCC
>JAEUWI010000513.1 GCA_016791475.1 Candidatus Hydrogenedentota bacterium | reverse complement strand
GATGGGACGGTCGAGCGGTGGCGGGTCGCCGCCCGCTGACCCGGGCAACGATGAACCACAGCCCTACCATAACCCCCAGCCGGACGCCGGAGGACATGTGGTACAGGTCGCACACTTCGACTGCTTCAGCGGCGTCAGCGGCGACATGGTCCTGGGGGCCGTCATCGACGCCGGGGTGCCGGTCGACGCCATCCGCGCGGCCCTCGACTCCCTCGGCCTGCCGATCACCCTGGAAGTCGAGCGGGTGAAGCGGAACGGCATCGCCGGGACGAAGGCCACGATCACCGCCCCGGACCAGGAGGAATACCGGTTCTTGCCGGATGTCGAAGCGATCATCACCCGGGGGACGTTGACCGACCGGCAGCGTGCCACCGCCCTGGCCGTCTTCCGCAAGCTGGCCGTGGCCGAAGCGGCGGTCCACGACATGCCGGTGGAGAAGGTCCACTTCCACGAGGTCGGGGCCCTGGACAGCATCGCCGACATCGTCGGGGCGGCTGTCGGCCTC
>JAEUWI010000512.1 GCA_016791475.1 Candidatus Hydrogenedentota bacterium | reverse complement strand
GGCGCTGGAAGGGGTGACCGGGGGCGGGCGGGTCTGCTTTGCCTTGCCCCGCCCCGATCTGCACATGGCTTTCGATTTTGCCGGGCGCCACATGGCGGCCGAGCCGCTGCTCGATACCGTCCTCATCGAGCCGGACATGGCCCGCCTGCAGATGGTGTGGCGGGCGGAGCTGGCGGTGGACAAGCACCTGCTCAAGCTGCGTGCCCTGCATGTCTCCGGCCGGATGGAGAAGGCCCCGTGAACGCCGTCATCGCCGCCGCCGGACTGGTATGTCCGGCAGGCCTCGGGCTGGCGGAGAGTGCGGCCGGTGCCCGGGCCAGGCTGTCGGCCTTGCGTGAGATCGACTGGTGCGACCGGCGCCTGGAGCGCTTCATCGTCGGCAGCGTGCCCGACCGGGGTTTGCCGGCCCTCGCGCCGGCGCTGGCTGCTGCACCCCTGCAGGCCCGGGAGGGGCGCATGCTGCGCCTGGCCCATGCCGCCCTGGCCGATATGTACGCCGGGTTGC
>JAEUWI010000511.1 GCA_016791475.1 Candidatus Hydrogenedentota bacterium | reverse complement strand
AGATTCTGGTTCTCGCTGCCCAGCCCATAGCTCACCCACGAACCTAGCGACGGCCGCCCCGGCTGCTGCGAACCCGAGTGAATAAACGTAATGGCCGGGTCGTGGTTGATGGCGTCGGTATGGAGCGACTTCACGATGCAGATGTCGTCGGCGATCTTCGAGGTGTACGGCAGCAGTTCGCTGATCCACGCCCCGCTCTTGCCGTACTGCGCGAACTGGAACAGCGACGGCGCCACCGGCAGCGACGACTGGCCCGAGGTCATGCCCGTGATGCGCTGGCCCATCCGGATGGTCGCCGGCAGTTCGGTGCCGAATAGCGTCTTCAGCTTCGGCTTGTAGTCGAACAGGTCCAGTTGCGACGGTCCCCCCGACTGGTGCAGGAAGATCACCCGCTTGGCCTTGGCCGCGAAGTGCGGCAGCGACTTCAACCCGTTGGTCTTCGCGTCCCGCTCTTCGCCCGTCTCCGCGCCTTG
The DNA here is from genome assembly GCA_016791475.1 of Candidatus Hydrogenedentota bacterium. Lineage (NCBI taxonomy): Bacteria > Pseudomonadati > Candidatus Hydrogenedentota > Candidatus Hydrogenedentota bacterium. Next base: position 33 of record JAEUWI010000511.1, on the reverse strand, counting down.
GAGCAACGACGACAGCGCTGCCACGCCGATCCC
>JAEUWI010000510.1 GCA_016791475.1 Candidatus Hydrogenedentota bacterium | reverse complement strand
TGATCTGCCCGATGGTTCCGGGCTGGAAACCCTGAGCCACATTACCCATCATCACCCCGAGGCCATTGTCATCATGGTCACGGCCAAAGGGTTGTTCGACAATGCCGTGCATGCCTTGCGCGGCGGCGCATTCGATTTCATCACCAAACCGGTCAATCTGCCCGAACTGGAAATCACGCTGCGCAATGGACTGGAAACGCGCAAACTGCGCAAAAAAATATCCATCCTGCGTCGCCAGCAAGCGCATCTCTTCAATTTCGAGCAACTGATTGGCAATTCGCCCGCGATGAAACAGTTGGTGTTGTTGGCGCGCAAAGTCGCCCAAAGCGAAGCGGCGGCAGTGCTGTTGCAAGGCGAAAGCGGAACCGGCAAGGAGCTGGTCGCCCGCGCGATTCATTACGGTTCGTCGCGCGCCGACTGTCCGTTTGTGCCGATCAACTGCGCGGCCATCCCCGCCACCTTGATTGAAAGCGAATTGTTCGTTCACGAATAAGGATCGTTCACCG
>JAEUWI010000509.1 GCA_016791475.1 Candidatus Hydrogenedentota bacterium | reverse complement strand
CGAAGCGGACTTCGCCGGAGCCGGCCTCACCGAAGTCGCCGAGCACGGTCTGCGCCGTCGCCGGCTGCATCGCATGGCGGTGCTTCGATTCGGCCCAGGCGCCCGCCTGGTCGGGGTGGCAGGCGAGGCAGTCGCGGTCGGCGACGTGGTCGGGCCGCGCCCCCGCCTGCGGGGCGGCCGCGAACGCGGCCGGCACCATCAGGACGCAGGCGAGGAGCAGGGCGGGCCGGCGCATGCGCTCAGGGCCTGGCCGTGCGCGGGACGAGGGTGGCCTCGTACTTCAGGTCCTCGTAGTACTTCGCGCCGTTGCTGTAGCCGGGGCGGTTGGCGAGGTTGGGGATCTCCAGCGTGCCGGTCTCGCGCACGTAGTCGCGCCAGGCCACCAGCATCTCGCCCAGCTTCTGCGGGTTGGCGGCGGCGAGGTTGCGGCTCTCGCTGCGGTCCTGCGCGACGTTGAAGAGCTCCCAGTCGCCGGTGCCCCAGGGCTGGTTCGCCGACACGATCTCT
>JAEUWI010000508.1 GCA_016791475.1 Candidatus Hydrogenedentota bacterium | reverse complement strand
ATTTTTGGCGACGAGATCGACCGGTTGGTGATTGACGATCCGGACGAATACGAAAAGGTCCACCTTGTCGCCAAGGTCGTCGCACCGGCTCTGACACCAAAAATCGCACTGTACGACCGCGACACCCCCGTTTTCGACGACTACGGCATCGAAAAGGACATCGACCGCTTGTTGCAGCACAAGGTCTGGTTGAAATCGGGTGCCTATTTGGTCGTCGACGAAATGGAAGCCTTAACCGCAATCGACGTCAACACCGGAAAGCTCGTCGGTTCCACATCGCTCAACGAAACCATTTTGAAGGCCAATTTGGAGGCCGCCGACGAAGTCTGCCGACAACTACGCCTGCGCGATATGGGCGGCATCATCGTCATCGACTTTATTGATATGGAGTCGAGCGAAGATCGCAATCGAGTGCTTTCACACTTCACGGCTCGGCTGGAACGCGATCGTGCGCGAACCCGCGTCGGTCGCATTTCTTCGCTGGGCCTCGTGGAAATCACGCGAAAG
>JAEUWI010000507.1 GCA_016791475.1 Candidatus Hydrogenedentota bacterium | reverse complement strand
AGGCGACCTGCTGAAGGGGAAGCGGATCAGCGGTACGATGATGGGCGCGCAAGAGGAATTCGAGATTCATGGGTTGGGGGAACTTGGGCGCTGCACCAAATCCACCATGGGTTGAGTCGAATTCCTGAGCGATTTTTTTATAGGCGGCGGTGATGAGATCGGCATTGAGGGCGGATTGTTCGCCACCGATGCCGAGAAATTCGCGGTTGAGGGCTTCGGTGAGGTTGGCGGCGGCTTCTTCGACCTGCGCACGACGGTTCTGGTAGGCATCGGCGACACCGGCAAGCACCTGCCGGAAGGCGGGTATGCCATGACGGGGTTCGGGCGGGTAATATGTTCCGCCGTAGAAAGGGCGACCATTGGGCGTGAGGAAGACGGTCATGGGCCAGCCGCCATGCCCACTGAGCGCCTGTACCGCCTGCATGTAGATGTCGTCGATGTCGGGGCGTTCTTCACGATCTACCTTGATGTTGATGAAAAGGTCATTCATGAGTTTGGCGGTGGGGG
>JAEUWI010000506.1 GCA_016791475.1 Candidatus Hydrogenedentota bacterium | reverse complement strand
TGTAGAACTGGAACACGAAGCCGACATTGCCCGCGCGCCATTTCGCCAGTTGCCCGGCCGAGAGCTTGTCGATGCGGCTGCCGCCGACCAGGATCTCGCCCGAGGTGGGCTGGTCGAGGCCGCCGATCAGGTTCAGCAGCGTGGTCTTGCCGGAGCCCGAGGGCCCCATCAGCGCCACGAAGTCGCCCTGGGGGATGTCGAGCGTGAGCCCCTGCAGCACCGGCACCTTCTGCTTGCCGCGCTCGTAGACCTTGCTCACGTTGCGCACCTGCACCATTGCCTCGCTCATCGCTCGCCTCGCTGGCCCAGTGGCCTGGATGGGATGGTCCTGCACACGCTGCTTCGACTGCTGTCGCTGCTTTTCAGGCGCCGGGCTTCAACGCCACCACTGCGCCGTCCTTGAGTTCGGCGGGTGCTTCGATGATCACCCGCTCGCCGGCCGAGACGCCGCCGCGCACCTGGCGCGAATCGCCGACAGTGCCGCCGAGGGTGACCGCGCGCCGCTGC
>JAEUWI010000505.1 GCA_016791475.1 Candidatus Hydrogenedentota bacterium | reverse complement strand
TCAGCGCCGCACCCAGCCCTTCCACCCCCAGAGCCTGACCCGCGGCATCCTCAAGCTCGATCAGCCCATCGGAAAACAGCAGTAGATGGTCGTGGGGATTGACGACGTGGGCATCCACGGTGCCGTCGAACTCATCATCGTCGACGACGCCCAGAGGAAAGTGATGCCGGTTGAAATGCAGGCGTACGCCGCCGTCCGGCCTGATCAACAGCGGCCCGGGATTGCCCCCGTTCCAGACAGTCACGTAGCGCTCGCGAAAGTTCACGGCAACGAGGGTGGCCGCGATGAAACGGTCCACCGGCAGCAATGCCCGCACCTTGCTGTTGATCTCCCGGGCAATGGCATCAATGCCAAAGCCGCGCTCGGTCATGCGGTAGAACGGTGCGGTCACGGGAAGCACGTTAAGTGACGCGGCCAGGCCGTGCCCTGCACCATCGGCCAGCAGCACGTGGAGCACGTTACCCGGGGTCCGGGCCGCGGCGATGAGATCACCGCTGAACTCCGCAG
>JAEUWI010000504.1 GCA_016791475.1 Candidatus Hydrogenedentota bacterium | reverse complement strand
CTCGCGTCCGGTGAAATCGGGATGGAATCCGGAACCCAGTTCGAGCAGAGCAGAGATCCGCCCGGTGACGGTCACGGTGCCCGAGGTCGGTTGGCGAATGCCGCAGATCAGTTGCAGCAGGGTACTCTTGCCCGATCCGTTGCGACCAACGATACCGACACTTTCGCCCCGCCTGACCTCGAAGCTGATGTTGCGCAAGGCGTGGAATTCCTTGTATCGGCCAAAGTGCCCTCCGGTGACGCGCGCCAGCAAGGCATGCAGCGGATGGTCATAGGCCCGGTAGATCTTGCTTGCGTCACGAACCGAGATCACCGCTTCAGAGGACATCGGCGAATTCTTCACGGCAGCGGCTGAAGAATGCATGACCGGTCAGGGCGCAGGCCAGGGCGATGGACAGCATCAATGCCCAGTTCCCCCAGGTGGGCGGGGTACCGACAAGCAGGACAAGGCGCAGATCCTCGATGGCCACGGCGACCGGGTTGAATGCGTTGACTGCTCTCAGGAAGCC
>JAEUWI010000503.1 GCA_016791475.1 Candidatus Hydrogenedentota bacterium | reverse complement strand
GGCCGCGGCGCGAGGCCGCGGAAAACGCGGCGACGGCTGGCGCTACCGGGGCAGGGGGCTGCCGGCTTCAATGAGGCCGCGGCGCGAGGCCGCGGAAAACGCCGAACCACTCGTGGATGTGCGTCGCCTGCGCCTGCTGCTTCAATGAGGCCGCGGCGCGAGGCCGCGGAAAACGGGCAAGGGCGTGAATCGCAAACTGCCGAATCTCGGGCTTCAATGAGGCCGCGGCGCGAGGCCGCGGAAAACGCGCTAGAGCGCAAACGATGAGTCCCGCCCCAACCCCGCTTCAATGAGGCCGCGGCGCGAGGCCGCGGAAAACCCGCAGAAGGTCTGATCGGCCCGCCTGAAGACCTGAAGCTTCAATGAGGCCGCGGCGCGAGGCCGCGGAAAACGGGCTGCTTGGCGATTGGCTCTGGGGGCTACGCTGGGGGGCAGATTGCGAGCGCTCGCCGCAAACCAGCCGGATTCTACAACTGCGGACCGCGCCGCGCCGGATCGCTCGCTGAAAA
>JAEUWI010000502.1 GCA_016791475.1 Candidatus Hydrogenedentota bacterium | reverse complement strand
CCTGCAGGTTGGCGACCACCACGTCCCAGGCCACCACGCCGAGGTAGGCGAAGGCCTTGGTCCAGGACTTGACCGGCGGGCGCTCGGGCCAGAAGTTGCTCGTCACCCGCGTGATCACCACCGCGAGCACCACGCCCACCACCAGCCCGCCTAAGCTGAAACTGTTGAGCAGCAGCATCCACAGCAGCACCAGCACCGCGCTCATGAGCGGATGCGGCAGCCAGCGTTCGGTGAAGCTGCGCGGGTCGAGCTTGTCGTGCTTCGCGCCCATCAGCGCACCCCCTGTGCGGTGCCGAGCACCGCGTCGATGTAGCCGGCCGGGGCGTAGAGCTGCGCCGCGACGAGTTCCAGCCAGGCGTGCACCGGGCCGGCGAACACGGTGAGCAGCACCAGGCAGGCGAGCAGCCCGCCCACGGCGACGAAGGACAGCGCGCCGTCCGGGCGATAGGCGGACGCGGGCGCGGCGGGCAGCGCGTGCGGCTTCCAGAACACGAAGCTGCCGGCGCGCG
>JAEUWI010000501.1 GCA_016791475.1 Candidatus Hydrogenedentota bacterium | reverse complement strand
GACCTCGCGCATCACCTGCGCCGCAGTCGGGGCGCTGCGGATCATCGCGTTGGAGATCCCGGTCAGGGATTCGATATGGGCCGGGATGCGCACGCCCGCGTTCATCAGGCTCTGGTAGCGATCCACCACCCGGCCGTCCCGCACGATCACCGCGGCGATCTCGGTCGCGCGGTCGCCCTGCGCAGGCGACAGCCCCGTGGTCTCGAAGTCGATCACCGCCACCGCTTCCATGCCTGCACCCTCCCCGTCTATTGCGGCCACGCCTGCAGGCGGCAGACGTCGCAGTCATCCCAGGGCAGGCAGTCGCACACCCGCGGCAACGCGACGAAGCGGCTGCCGACCTGCACCTTGCCCTCGGCACCGGCAGGCGCGCCTCGCCTCGACGCCGCCGCGTCGTGCGGCATCGGCTGCCAGCTCGCGAACACGGCCGGATCGAGGCCGCCGTCGATGTACCAGCGCTTGCGCGCAGCGTCCCAGCGCGCACCGAGCTTTTTCGCCTGGTCCTTTTC
>JAEUWI010000500.1 GCA_016791475.1 Candidatus Hydrogenedentota bacterium | reverse complement strand
GGCGTTGTTTTGGACGGCCGCTATCGGCTCGAACGTCTCGTTGCCCGCGGGGGCATGAGCGAGATCTGGCGCGCGCGTCACACGCTGTTGGAGCGCTCGGTCGCGCTCAAGTTCGTCCGCGTCGACAGCGACGAGTCGCGACGACTGCTCATCGAAGAGGCGCGCATCCTGGCGGCCGTTCGACACCCGTCGATCGTCGAGGTGTACGACTGCGGGCTGCTCGAAGGGGCCGTTCCGTACCTCGTGATGGAGTACATCGACGCGCCGACGCTGCGCGGGGTGCTCGACGAGCGCGGGACGCTCACGATCGACGAGGCCGTCGCGGTGATCGGCGCGCTCGCCCGAGGCGTCCACACAGTGCACGAGCGCGGCGTCGTCCACCGAGACATCAAGCCCGAGAACATCTTGTACCTCGCCGATCGCGCGGGAGGGCCGCCGTCGGTCAAGCTCATCGACTTCGGGATCTCGCACCGCGCCAGCGGCAAGAAGCACGACGGCAACGTGAGCGGA
>JAEUWI010000499.1 GCA_016791475.1 Candidatus Hydrogenedentota bacterium | reverse complement strand
ATGGCCGGCCAGATGCCGCGGCCGTAAATCAGGACGGCCGCCAGGGCGATGCCGGCAGGGGGGTAAAGGGGGGCAACGTAGCCTGGGGGAATGGCGATGTGCAGGGCCAGCAGGCCGCAGATCACATAGGCAGTGCCGATGATCGCGAGTTGGCGCAGGTAAGGGGCGTGTGGCATGCGGCGGGGTGGTCTGGGCGATGGGGTGGCAGTCCGTCGTTGTGCTGCCTGTCAGGGTGGGGCCGTCACTGGCCGGATCGAAGATCCCCCCGGGCTTGCTGGCCTTGATTACGGCAGCGCGGCCCGGCGGCTTCAATGCCGCTTGGTGAATTCGGTCATGCATCTCCTGTTATTGCAATGCGGTAGTATCTCGGTCCCGCATCGGTGCTGATGTCCGGATTTTCGGATGTTGCGTTGCGGGATAAGGCCGCTGCCCCGTCTGGCAAGGTGGCGGTTCTGTATCCGTGAGTTTGAGGAGGGCGAAATGTCATCAGTGCTAGCCGAAGGTCAGGAC
>JAEUWI010000498.1 GCA_016791475.1 Candidatus Hydrogenedentota bacterium | reverse complement strand
GATCACCTGCTCGCGGACCAACCGTCAGACTGGCGAGTCGCGACAGACGCGAAGACCTGGCGCCAACGCGCGCAGCGCGCCTTCGCGGCCGAACTGCTCGCACCCATCGAGTCGATTCGCCAGACGCTCGACGGCGACTTCGAGGCCGACCGCATCGAACAGCTCGCCCGCGAGCTCGACGTCTCGCCTTTCCTCGTGCAGAGCCAGCTTGCAAACAACGGTCTGCTCGACCCTGGTCGCGTCGGAGCCACAACAGTTTGACCCGGATCGGCTTGAACGAGCCGTCACCGGCCGCGAACCGTCGGCTGCCAAAGACCTCGAACGCGTGCGCATGCACCTGTTTCGCTGGCAGCCAAGGCATGCGGTAAGAGGGCGGCATGCGCTTCGCCCTCGCCCTCGCCCTCGCCCTCACCCTCGCGCTCGTCTGTGCCTGCGCTGCCCCGGCCCCCGAAGGCCTGATGGCGGCGAAGCAGGGCCCCGGGCCCAAGGTGAAGTTCGACATCTTCCACA
>JAEUWI010000497.1 GCA_016791475.1 Candidatus Hydrogenedentota bacterium | reverse complement strand
CTGGCTTCTTCCTTTGTCATCGCTTCTATGCCGGCCGCTACGGCGGCGATGTGCTCGCGATTGCGCATCGGCGCTAGCACGCGCAGGAGCAGACCGAGATTGATGGCCATGTCCTCGTCGATAGGAACACGCAACGCGTCAATCGCGGGCAGGTTCAGGAGGTCGATGCGTGCCTGCTTCATGCGCCGCAGCAGTCGATGCTCGATGAGCGAAAGGTTGCGGCCGCGCAGCCCGGCAATGTAAGTGGGCTGCTTGATGTGGGGCGTGGCACTGGCCGGCAACTGCCAGATTTCGATTTCCATGTCTGCGCCGGCGAGGCGGCGCGCGCGCAGCTCGTAGTGAGGAAGCGCCGAATGGTGTTTGCTGCTCACGCTGCTCAATCTGGTGACTTTTGCCATATTCCTATTCGTCCATGCCGGTCGCGATGACTTGTGCCGAGGTGGACACGAGTCGCGTCAGTCGCTGGATAAGTCCGTCCGCCGATGTGCCTTGCACCTGTAGCGGAGGTTC
>JAEUWI010000496.1 GCA_016791475.1 Candidatus Hydrogenedentota bacterium | reverse complement strand
TCACCGGCCTCCGGTTTGGGCGGCGTGAGTTTGACCGTTGGCGAGACGATGATCTTGTCGATCGGCTGGGCGCGAGATGCGGGCGCGACCTTGATGGTGAGCGTGAGCGAGCCGGCACGGCCCGTCGCTTCCACCTCCTTGACGAGTTCGGCGAACTTCTGCGTCATATCGTCGTGAGTGCGGCCGTCGCGCAGGTCTTGCAGCAGTACGGAAAATGCTTTTGCCATATCCATTACTCCTTGGGTGGGTAAATGATGCGCACCATCGCACGGTGCGCGCGCATCGAACAGACGATGCCGAGCGGGCCGCCGGCCAGGTAGGCGGCGATCTCGATGCCGCTGGCATCGGGCGCCATCTTGTAGAGCAGCAGGTTGGCCCCGCCGATCGCGAAACTGGTGACAAACGCGGCGCCGTAGTGGCCGCCGTTGACGTTCAGCGACTGCAGCCCGAGCGCGAACACGAGCGCGAAAGTGCTGGCGAACAGCGCGAGCGCGGTCACCGGCGCACTCC
>JAEUWI010000495.1 GCA_016791475.1 Candidatus Hydrogenedentota bacterium | reverse complement strand
AATTTGGCGCTACGTCAACAGCTAACTATCTGCTACACAAACAATTGCAAAGAATCGAAAACTGGGGATCACTCAGCTGTGCGTATTGGAGATTTGATCTTAAGTCGGCGGTCCAAGTGTATTCTGGGCAAGTGTATATTTTTCAGTGTCTTATGCGGATGGCCCCTGTGGTGCGTTGAGCGACGGGATTGATACCAAGGCTAGTACATGTTAAACTCGCTCATCGGTACCACGAAAGGTTTCAAGTGAAGTCGTATCTCGAAGATATAAAACGGGTCAAGGCGGAATTACGGGATGAATATACACGGGCTCACGGAAAACCATGGGTTATAGCTTATAGTGGTGGCAAGGATAGTACCTTGGTTGCCCAGCTCGTGGTCGAAGTGCTTCTGAGTCTACATCCCGATGACCGTCACCGCAAAGTATTCTTTGTTTAGGGTGCAGATCTGCTATTACCGCTAATAATGCCAGATAAATATAGTTGTGGGCTCCGGGTTGGAATTGGCTATA
>JAEUWI010000494.1 GCA_016791475.1 Candidatus Hydrogenedentota bacterium | reverse complement strand
AGGAAGGCGGCACCGACCCGGAGGAGCAGCGCGTCGCCGCCGTCATGGACCGGGTGGCGACCACGGCAGCAACGTGGCTCGGTGCGACGCTCTCCTGCGCCCAGTGCCACGACCACAAGTTCGATCCCTTCACCCAGCGCGAGTACTACGCCTTCTTCGCCTTCTTCAACAACAGCCCGGCGGAGACGCGCCAGAACGACCGCGCGGAGATCGAACTCACCAGCCACGCCATCGAGATCCCCGACCCGCGGCGGCCCGAGTTCGAAGTCCGTGCCGCGGCGGCGCGGCGGGTGCTCGAAGCGCTCCCCCCCGACGCGGTGGTCGAACGCCGTGCGTGGCACGCCGAACTCGGGTCCCTCGAGTCGCGACTGAAGCCCGTGACCACTCAGGTGATGAAAGAGTTGCCCGAGCCTCGCGCCACCCACGTTCTGCAGCGTGGCTCGTTCCTGAGCCCGGGCGAGCCCGTCGAGCCTGGCGTGCCGGAAGTGCTGGGCCGCATGGATCACGGCCC
>JAEUWI010000493.1 GCA_016791475.1 Candidatus Hydrogenedentota bacterium | reverse complement strand
GCCGCGCGAAACGCGCGAGCTCGTCGGGTCGCTGAACCAGGCCTCGTCGACCCTGGCCACGCAGGCCCGCGCCATCGAGCAGGCGCTGGCCGAGGTGCGCCGCCACGGCGACGAGCTGGACCAGCGCAACCACGAACTCGACGCCATCCTGGCCATCAATCCCAATGGCCTGCTGGCGCTGGACGCACAGGACCGCGTGCGCTTTGCCAGCGCCGCCTTCGGGCGCTTCACCGGGCTGGACCCGGCGCCGCGGGCGACCGGTCGTCCGGGACGCGGCGGCCCGCCGGGGGCGGGTGCCCAGATGCCCACCGGGCCGCGCAACTGCCACGACGTGACGGCCTATCCCGCGGCGAAGCTCCTCGCCGGTGCCTGCGGGAGTTACGGGCTGCTGGTGGACGTGTCGAACCCGGAGAAGCCGGTGCGCGTCGACGCCAAGGCGGACACGAACTTCTCGCTCTGGCACACCGCCGTCTTCTCCAACGACGGAAAGAAGGTCGTCTTCACCGACGAG
>JAEUWI010000492.1 GCA_016791475.1 Candidatus Hydrogenedentota bacterium | reverse complement strand
GATGGCGACGGGCGGTTGCCGGCCAGGGACAGCCGGGACGGCTATCCTGCTTTGGACAGCCGGGACGGCTATCCTACTTTGCAACCAGTTCGCGATGGCGGTGGCTTCGCTTCCGGTGAGGGTCATGTCGGGCATGCGGCCGCCGGGCCGGGCGTGTTCCGGGTCGAGTAGGAACGCGGCCAGGGCGGTGGCGGAGGTCTTCCAGGCCAGGTCCGGCAGGGGAATCGAGGGCAAGGCGATGGCCGGTACGGTCACGATACCTGGGTCCGCGAAGGGATCGTCCGAAGCACTGGCATCCGGCGCTTCCGTGGGTTCGTGGCAGGCGACGCAGCCGACGGAATGAAACAGGCGTGCGCCGCGCTCGAGTTCCTCTTCCGGGGGCGCTTCCGTGTCCGCCTGGAACGCTCCACCGAGGCTGTAGAGGAAATGCGCGAGGGCGTCGGCAGCCTCCCCCTTTTCCACGTCATTGCTGCCGGCGAAAAGGTCCGGCATCGTGCTACCCGGCTTTGCG
>JAEUWI010000491.1 GCA_016791475.1 Candidatus Hydrogenedentota bacterium | reverse complement strand
ACAGCACCGTGCCACGGTCGTGGGCGGCGGTGCGCACCTCGTGCAGACGCTCGATCACGCCCCGGCGGTTGCTGACGCCGGTCAGGTCGTCATGGCGCAGCAGGGCCTCGATCTGTGCCAGCGCCGTGGCCAGCTTGTCATTGGCGATGCCCAGCCGGTACTGCATGCTGCGAAAGAAGGTGGCCTGCACGCTGCAGCGCACCACGGCACCGAGCACCACGCCGAAGGCCAGCAACTGGCCTGCAGCCGTATCCGTGGTCATGCGCATCAACGGCCCACGCCAGAGAATGATGGCCGCCACGGCGATGAGCGTGCCGATCCAGGTCAGCCAGAAGCTGGTGCGGCTGCGCGCGAGGAAACCGTCGGCGCTGAAGGCGATCAGCATCACCATGGACTGGAACGCCAGCGCAGGCGCGGCCATGACCATGCCCAGCACGCCGATGATGGACACCAGCTGGTGCGTGAGGAACATGCCGGGATCGCGCAGCCTGTGGCACCAGTCGCTGGCATA
>JAEUWI010000490.1 GCA_016791475.1 Candidatus Hydrogenedentota bacterium | reverse complement strand
GAATTCCGCACACACCGAAACCCGATGAAGCCAAACCGGGGCTCGGGCTCGACCCTGTTGCGGACCGCAGCGCGCATGATCTTGGCATTGTTCACAAATGAGCCGCCGCGCATCACTCGCTTGCTTCCCATTGGATCGTTCAGAGTCAAAACTCCGTCATTGGTGAGGGTCGGTCTGTAATGGCCATACCAGTCCCAGCACCACTCCCATACATTGCCGCTCATATCGTGCAGACCCAGGCTGTTGGGTGAGAAGTTGCCTACGGGGGTAGTTTTTTGGCGATACTCGCCCGCTACCGAGTAGGGCTTTTTGTAGCTTGCAGTACCGTCAAAATTAATCTCCTTTGGATCGGCGATATCCTTGCCGTTGCCGAAGCGCACCTTGCCTCCGCCTTTGCCGTTCATGGCACGCGCAGCATATTCCCACTCCGCCTCTGTGGGCAGGCGATAGCCGTTGGCGCTCCAGTCGGCGCTCAGGTTTGTGCCGTTAATGGTATATACCGGCTTCAACTT
>JAEUWI010000489.1 GCA_016791475.1 Candidatus Hydrogenedentota bacterium | reverse complement strand
AGAATTAACAAAATCGTTTTCGTACTATTTGTAGATTATATCATTAAGTCAAAAGTTCATTACACGATATCTCGCGAATGCCGGTCAAGGTCAGAAAACACGCTCTGGCCCAAGCCGGGAAACTCTGCACCTGTCCCATTCGCTTGCTTGACCCGCGTAATGGGTCGCGTTGGACCCGGATGGAAGCAGGTTCCAGGAATACATCGACGGCGAATTCTGCGAAAAGTATTCCAGAAAAGAAGTTGCAACGAAGGGGTAGCATCCATTACATTTTGTGATATACTTTCAGTTGTAAAGAGATTACCTTACCGCCTTGGGAGTCAGGCATGACGAACGAAGAAGCCAAAGCGCTGTATATCGACGCGGTGAAGTACTTTGAGGCCAAGGATTACGGGAACGCCTTGTCCAAATTTGATACGTTGGACGCGGAGCGCCCCAACAGCCGCCACGTGACCTACCACCGATGCGTCTGTCTTGCCCATCTGGATCGGAAGGACGAGGCCCGGGAACAA
>JAEUWI010000488.1:252-512 GCA_016791475.1 Candidatus Hydrogenedentota bacterium | reverse complement strand
GCCAGCGCGTTCGGATGGCTTTCGTCGAACTCAAACAATCCCGCGCGATTGTGCAGATGGAAGCCGAAGCCGTCCACCGCGACACCCGATCCGAAGCTCAGATAGATGCTCTGGATCAGCGACACCATGTTGCCTTCCTTATCGATCGCGGAGAGATAGATGGTATCGCCGGCGCCAGGGAGCGGCTGACCGGGAGACGGATCGCAATTCGCTTTCTCCGCATCGATCAGTTTCACGCGGCTGGCAGCGTAGTCCTTGGA
>JAEUWI010000488.1:0-242 GCA_016791475.1 Candidatus Hydrogenedentota bacterium | reverse complement strand
ATCGGCGAGATACCGCTTCAAATCCTGATACGCCAGCTTCTGCGCCTCAATCTTGTAGTGCCATGCCATCGCGCTCTCGTGCGCCTGATGCTCGATGGGCAACGTCTCCAGCATGTTCAGCATCGCGAGCGCCGCCACGCCCTGGCTGTTCGGCGGTAGTTCGTGAACCGTCCAGCCGCGATAGGTGGTGTGAACCGGATCCACCCACTCCGCCGAGTAGTTTGCCAGATCCTCCGCCTTCA
>JAEUWI010000487.1 GCA_016791475.1 Candidatus Hydrogenedentota bacterium | reverse complement strand
GGGTCTGGTCGATGTCCGCGCCGCCTGGGAGGCCCACGCCGCCAAGCCGGACGCCTCATTCAACGATCTGCTCCTCGACGGGATGCACCCCAACGATCGCGGCCATGCCCTGGTGGCCGAACTCCTCACCCCCGCAATCCGCGAGCAGGTGCGCTGACCCGCTTTTCAACGAAACCCCGCCATGAAACGCTGCTCCGGCTCCGATCGTTCGCCGCTCTCGCGACGCGACTACCTCACCCATGCCGGCGGGGGGCTCGGAGGCGTCGCGCTGACGGCAATGCTGGGTCGCGAGGCCCGCGCCGCTCAAGCCATCGATCCCCTGGCGGCCCGGCCGGCGCCCCATCCGGCGCGGGCGAAGCGGGTCATCCAGATCTTCTGCCCCGGCGGGCTGAGCCATGTCGATACCTTCGACTACAAGCCGGAACTGGTCCGGCGCGCCGGCACGCCCTTCGATCCCGACGGGAAGCTCCAGTTTTTTGCCTCCAAGCCGGGGAATTGCCAGCCCAGCTACTG
>JAEUWI010000486.1 GCA_016791475.1 Candidatus Hydrogenedentota bacterium | reverse complement strand
CGTTCGTGGTGCTGTCCGTGCCCGTACCGCCAAAGGTCGCGCGGGCGATCACGTTATATACGCCATCCGCCAGGCCCGGATTAATCGTGTCGTCCGCCAGCGTCCAGGTACCATCGCCGTTGTTCGTCGCGGCGAGGCCATTCTGGCCGCCCACGTCGACCGTAATCGTTGCCGCCGGGGTGCTCACCGTCCCGGTCAGTTGCGGGCGCGTATCACTCGTCGCCAACACGCTGACCGTGACCGTCGGCGCCGTCGCGTCGATTTCGAGCTCGTTGGTGGTGGCGTCGTTCGCGGTGTTGCCCAGGCTGTCAGTCGCCGTGACCGCAACGTCAAAGGTCCCGTTCGAGAGCGGGGGCGCGATGGTGTTGTCCGCCAGCGTCCACGTGCCGTTGCCGTTGTTCGCGCCCGCATAGGCATTGCCGTCAACCGTGACACTAATCGTCGCGGTGGTGTCATCGATGGTTCCGCTCAGGGCCGGTGTCGTGTCGCTCGTCGTGAGCGAATTCACGGCTA
>JAEUWI010000485.1 GCA_016791475.1 Candidatus Hydrogenedentota bacterium | reverse complement strand
CAGCGCGGTGGTGATTGCCACCCAGCGCCACGGCCTGCTCCTGTGGCCGGGCTCGAACGGCCCCGCCCGGCCCCTCGGTCGGGAGGGCACACCCGTGCTCGACCTGGCCCTGGCGCCCGACGGACAGACCCTCGCCAGCACCGACAAGGATGGCCGAGTGTTCCTCTGGGACATGATCAGCGGCGAGCCCCTGCATGCGCCCTTGCTACGCCATGCGGGGCCGGGTCTGGCCCTCGCCTGGGCACCGGACGGCAAGCGGCTCGCCAGCGCAGGGTGGAAGCAGGGCGTGCTGATCTCCCGCACGGCCGCCGCCGACTGGACCACCCTGGCCTGCGACCTGGTTCGCCTCAATCCGCCTGAAGCAGACGCCCCCTCCGGCGGGTGCCCATCGCCTGCAAAGCGCCCTTGACATTGGCACATCGCGATCTACGCTGATGAGGCAGGCTGCATTTCTCCCGCACCCAAGAAGCCCTTTGTCATAGCGCCCTCGCATTACGGAAGTCCCCCCTCCTC
>JAEUWI010000484.1 GCA_016791475.1 Candidatus Hydrogenedentota bacterium | reverse complement strand
AAGCCACCGGCCGGTACCTCGAACTGCTCAAGTCCGGCGGCAGCGACGAGCCGATGAAGCTGCTGAAGAAGGCCGGCGTCGACCTCGAGCAGCGCGCCACCGTGCAGGCCGTCGTCGACCAGCTCGACCGCCTGGTCACCAGGATGGAAGCCGAGGCCGCCCGGCTGCAGTGAGGGTGCCGCGGCCCGGTCGCAGGCTTCACATTCGACCCGTTTCGCTGCGCCCGGGCCGGTGCAGGCGACGCAGCGCCATCGGAGAGTACGGCGCCGGTGCCGGTCGTGGTGGTGGGCACCAGCGGCTTGGCGTATAAGCGGCGAACAATGAGCTCCAGACCTGACGCGCTGCCCGAGGTGTCCGCTCCCTTGTACCGCCAGCTGCACGTGCTGGCCCGGGCCCGGCTGCGCAAGGGGGGCCGCAACACCCTGCTCGACACCACCGCCCTGGTCCACGAAGCGGTGCTGCGCATGGGCGCCATGACGGCCGATGCCGGCGAGGAACGGCGCGTGCTCGCCTA
>JAEUWI010000483.1 GCA_016791475.1 Candidatus Hydrogenedentota bacterium | reverse complement strand
GGGTTTTCAGGCGACGGCGGTCCGGCGACGAAAGCCCTGCTCAAGCAACCGCACAGCATTGCATTTGACGAGGCCGAAAACCTCTACATCGCCGACATCGGCAATCACCGCATTCGCCGCGTCGACGCTAAGACCGGCGTCATCGAAACGATCGGCGGCACCGGCGAGCGGAAGCTGCCGCAAGACGGCGCCGTCGCCAAGACTTCGCCGATTCTCGGCCCGCGGGCCTTGTTCGTCGACGGCGAAACGCTCTGGGTTGCGTTGCGTGAAGGCAACAGCGTGTGGAAGCTCGACCTTAAAGCCGGCACGTTTCATCACGTGTCGGGCACGGGCAAGAAAGGCTTCGCGGTTGTCGACGGCCCGGCGAAAGGCGCGCAGTACGACGGCCCGAAGGGCATCGCCGTCGGTCCCGATAAGCTCGTCTACGTCGTCGATAGTTCAAACCACGTCATTCGCAAACTCGATCCGGTGAAGGGTGTCGTGACGGTGATCGCCGGCGTTCCGAAAGAAAAGA
>JAEUWI010000482.1 GCA_016791475.1 Candidatus Hydrogenedentota bacterium | reverse complement strand
ACGCCGCCGACGCCGTCGTCCTCGACCGCGCGCTCCAGGGCCTCGCCGCGAATCCCGCGCCGCGCTGCGATGCCGCGGTCGACTGAGCCGCGCCGGAAGGCGCGCGGCGGTGGGCGCCGGCGGGTCGGGATCGTCGGCGCTGGAGTCGGCGTCGACGGTGGCGTCGTCCGAGGCCTCGGCGTCGGCACTGCGATCGTCGCCTTCGCCTTCGCCTTCGCCCTCGCCCTCGCGTCGAGCCCGTCGCCGGTCGCAGCCCAGGTCGTCTTCGACGACACGCTGACGACGCCGGGCGAGGCGCCCCTCGATCCCGGCGGCACGACCTGGCAGATCGAGGCCGATCGCGGCGTGACGCGCTCGGGGGGCGGCCAGACGAACCTCTTCTACAGCTTCGAGCGCTTCGACGTCCCGACCGCCCACGCGGCGGAGTTCCGGCCCGGCGCCGAGGTCGACGCGATCGTCTCGCGGGTGACGGGCGGCGATCTCTCGCGCATCGACGGCAACCTGCGCGTGAGCGC
>JAEUWI010000481.1 GCA_016791475.1 Candidatus Hydrogenedentota bacterium | reverse complement strand
CGAGGGCGATTCGTTGCTCCAGTTCTTGTGCGAACCCATCCACTCGCCCCAGCTCCAATGTCGAGTCCGCTGGGAGCCCGACCCGATCGCGTTCTGGGACGATCGATCCGTCCAGCACCTCGCCATCTCCGACGATCAGGAGCGCCGCGTCATGCACCACGCGGCCTTGAGAGGGGACGTGCTGCATTCGTCGAGCGGGGCTGGAGTGGGATCGATTCCGCGCAGCCTGACTGCGCTCCGGGCGAGACGGGACCCTCTGGAATCGTGAAGTGGTGGAGGCGGCGGGAATCGAACCCGCGTCCGAATCGCGTCCTTCGGACGCGTCTACGTGTGTAGTCTTCGCTTGATTTCGGGTGGGCCAGGAGAAAAGACGGCCCAAGCACACCCTAGCTCGACGTGATCTCGCTCCCGGATACGGCCGAGCAGCGCTCGGGAGCCAGTCTCCTCATTGCATCCGTGCCCCATTAGGAGACGTCATGGACGGATGTCGCTAGTTCCTAAGGGTTAGTTAGGCA
>JAEUWI010000480.1 GCA_016791475.1 Candidatus Hydrogenedentota bacterium | reverse complement strand
GCGCCGTCCATGTCGTAATACGATGCTGTGCTGGCAACAACTCCAGAGACGCAAGCTGCGCCTTCTTGCCCGCATGACCTGAAATCACGAGTCGAAAATGCTTCGCGCGCACAGAGGCGAAGCTGTTCCGATTCCACACCGGGTTCACGGGAATGCGCCGTGGCTGCGCCGCCCGCTCGCGATCGAACGCCTCATAACGTGCCGCGAGCATCCGCGTGCGCACAACATCTTCCATGTCGCTCAATTCCCGCCGGCGAGCCGCCATCTCGCTGCGCAGCGGCTTCAACACATCGTCCACGCGCTTTCGTTCTTCCGCGCTGCCCGTGTCGCGATCGCCGAATCCCACGCTCGTGAAGAAAGCGGTCATGCGGTAGTAGTCGCGCGCCGGAATGGGATCGAACTTATGATCGTGGCATCGCGCGCAGTTCACCGTCATGGCGAGAAAACTGTGCGCCGTGGTCGTCACCATGTCATCGAGTTCATCCATCCGCGCCTGCAGTTTCAGGTTCGCGTCC
>JAEUWI010000479.1:266-516 GCA_016791475.1 Candidatus Hydrogenedentota bacterium | reverse complement strand
TAAAACGATATCGATCATAAAAGAAACGATTTTCAAATCTCGAGTGTTTCAATGAAATACTTCGTAAATTTACAATCCATCAAGACAGAGAGAGAGAGAAAAAAGAAGAAGAAGAAGAAGAAGAAAATTGACTCGGATCGATTTTCTTTGCTAATCCTTTTGGTTGAAAAGAGAGCAAAAAAATTCATTTGAATATAGGCGTATACTGGATTAGTGTATTTTTACCTCGGAATTGTTGTAGGATATCGTG
>JAEUWI010000479.1:0-256 GCA_016791475.1 Candidatus Hydrogenedentota bacterium | reverse complement strand
ATCTTCTTCATCTTCGTCAAGTATTGAAATTATTTCAGTGGTGTACATTGGATTGTTTTGAAGTTGTTTGTCGTTTCTTCGTCGTCGTCGTCTTTTTATTTCTCACTATCTGACGGAGGAAGAACCGGAAAGTCGAAGAAGAAGAAGAAAGAAGAATTTTAACGAGAAAATGACTTTTCACACGCCCTGCGCATGCCGTCATGCACGTTTTTCACACATCGAAGAAGGAAAAAGAAAAAAAGAATTGAATAACATC
>JAEUWI010000478.1 GCA_016791475.1 Candidatus Hydrogenedentota bacterium | reverse complement strand
AGGTGCAGCCGGGCGCAGCCCCTGTCCCGGGCAAACCGGCGCAGCCATGCCAGCATGGCCGCCCCATAACCACGCGAACGCAGCTCGGGTGCCGTGACGAGATCATCGACGTAAAGAAAAGGCCCCCGCGCCAGGCTGTCGCCGAGGCGAAAACCCGCCACCACCGCCACGCGCTCACCCTCAAGCCCGTAGGCCAGCCCATAGCCGGTCAGGGCCAGGCTGCGGACCCGGGCAACGAAACCCGCCTCCTGCAGATCCGGACGCAGGACCTGCATCACCGCAAAACAGGCGGCGATCTCTGCGTCCGTAGACGCCACACGCACTTCCATCCCTCTTCCCCTTCAGACGCCGGGCGCCCCGGCCAGCGCGACACGGTAAAGGTATCGCTCTGGCATGGCAACAGGGGGGGTGCGCCACTGTTCAGCGTGGCTTGAAGGGCTCGAAGCGGGCGGTTTCGGTCTTGCCATCGGCAAAGCGCAGGCTGACCAGAGCCTTGGTGGCCGGGTCGGCGGTGTA
>JAEUWI010000477.1 GCA_016791475.1 Candidatus Hydrogenedentota bacterium | reverse complement strand
AGTATTGCCGGGAACCTGAGCGTGAGCACAGGTACACTGGGCAACACCGGCAATGTGACGGTGTCGGGGGCCTTGTCCTGGACGAGCGGCATCCTGGGCAGCGCAGACGGCACGGCGACGGGTACGATTACGGTAGCAGGGGCTGCCACGCTGTCGTCTGCTTCGCTCAAACGGCTGTATGGCAAGACATTGAACCTGAACAGCGGCGGTTCCTATTCCGGCAATGGCTCGATAACAATCGGATACGGCGGTACGCTGAACATTCCGGCGGGGCAAACCTTCGCTGCGAATGTGACGGCTACGGTGTCGTGGACGGCCACCACCGGCGGCGGCACCTGGAACAACGCTGGTACGTTTGACAAGCAGGGCAGTGGCGCCCTGACGATTGGGTTTGCATTCAACAATTCCAGTGCCGTGCAGGTCGCTGACGGCGAACTAAATCTGTCGAACGGCGGCGTCCACAACGGGTCGTTCAGCATGGCGTCGGCTGCTACACTTGAGTTCAGTGGTGGCACG
>JAEUWI010000476.1 GCA_016791475.1 Candidatus Hydrogenedentota bacterium | reverse complement strand
ACATGAACCCGGCGCTGATCGAGTCGGCCATTACCAAGAGGACGGTGGCGATCATGGTTGTTCATCTGTATGGCAAGTGTGCGGCGATGGATCAGATCATGCCCCTTGCTCAAAAGCACAGGTTGGTGATGATTGAAGATTGCGCGCAGGCACACGGTGCCTCGCTGAAAGGAAAGAAGGCCGGGACATTTGGGGATTTCGGTGCTTTCAGTTTTTACCCAACTAAAAACCTGGGCGCTCTCGGCGATGGCGGCTGCCTGACCACCGATAGTGAGGTGTTGCAGAGGAAGATCGCCTATTTGAGGAACTACGGTTCAGACCGGAAGTACTACAATGAGGTAATCGGTGTGAATTCAAGGCTGGACGAGCTTCAAGCCGCATTCCTCCGGGTGAAACTCCGGTCCCTGGACAAGATCAATGAACACAAACGATCACTTGCGGCGCTGTATCAGCAGGGCCTTAAAAGCGATTTTATCAAGCCGGTGGTGCATCCTGATTACTATGATGTGTTCCACAT
>JAEUWI010000475.1 GCA_016791475.1 Candidatus Hydrogenedentota bacterium | reverse complement strand
GCGGCATCGCATCGCCGGCGTTGACCGCAAGGTTGATGATCACCTGATCGAAGCGGCCGGGATCCATGCGTACCAGCGGCAGCGGCGCGGCGTGCCGAACCTCGACGACGGTGGCGCCGCCAAGCAGCCGGCGAAGCAGCGGCAGCAGATCATCGATCGCCCGGTCGAGGTGCAGCAGGACCGGCCGCGGCGGCTGCTTGCGGGCGAAGGCCAGCAACTGGCGGACGAGGTCGCGCGCCCGCAGCGCCGTGGCGCGGACGCTGGCAAGATCGTCATGGCCGGAAGCTCCGGAGCGGATTTCGGTGAGCGCCACCTCGCAGGAACCGAGGATCGCTCCGATCAGATTGTTGAAGTCGTGGGCGATGCCGCTGGCGACTTGGCCCAGCGCCTGCAACTTCCGGTCATGGGCCGACTGCAGCTCCCCCTGATCGCGCTCGCTGCCGTCGAGAACGTGCACCAGCAACTCGCCCGGCTCGTTCTGGCCGCCAACCACCGACGCGAACACCTGCACCGCCCG
>JAEUWI010000474.1 GCA_016791475.1 Candidatus Hydrogenedentota bacterium | reverse complement strand
CGACGCCTTGCCGCCCAGGCCACCAGACCGAGGCCCAGCGCCATCAAGGCGTAGGTGGATGGCTCGGGGATCGGCGTGACCGGCAGGCTGCCCGGGTCAGGAACGCCGCCGGGCAAGCCGGGAATTCCGGGGATGCCGGGGATGCCTGGAATCCCGGGAATGCCAGGAATCCCACCGCCGCCACCACCCCCTGTGCCGCCACCGCCGGCGAAGGTGATCGGGCTGAGCGGCAGGCCGCCACTGGTGGTCCAGCTGGGGCCCCAGGCGGGATCGTTGAGCTCATTGCCGCCACTGGCGAGGCCCGACTCCGAGCCCGCCGGCAGCAGCGGAGACGATGCGCTCAGACCAGAGACAAAGTTGGGGCTCGCACCGGCAGCTGGCGCTTCGAACTGCAGTTCGCTTTCACCGGGCGGAATGGCCGCCAGGAAGGGGACGGGCGGCGCTTCTTGCGGCCCCACCGCTTCGTCGGCCTGGGCCTTCTGCATCGGCACCCGCGTGACCCGGCTGACGTTGCGAC
>JAEUWI010000473.1 GCA_016791475.1 Candidatus Hydrogenedentota bacterium | reverse complement strand
ATGATCGTGACCCCTACTATTTGTATGGAGGCCTCCAGGATAATGGTACGTGGACGGGTCCAAGCAATTCATTGCATCAGATCGGCATCATGAAAAGAGATTGGATCCAGATTGCCGGCGGCGATGGATATTATGCTGTGCCAATTCCAGGCAAGGAGAATGAAGTTTATGCCAACCTTCAGGGGGGAGTAATTTTCCATGTGGATACGAAAACAGGAAATACGAGAACGATCCATCCTTATCCCAACAAGATCGGATCCGCCGGTGACGGGATGGAATTTCATAAGTATCGTTTCAACTGGGATACCCCGATCCATGTCTCCCCTCATGACCCGAACACCGTTTATACAGCTGGCAACGTATTGTTCCGCAGCCGCGACAAAGGCTATACATGGGAGGAAATTTCTCCTGATCTGACCACCAATGACAAGTCAAAGCAAAAATCTTCAGGTGGTGAAATCTATCAAGACAACACAGCGGCTGAATTCCATTGCACGATTTTGACGGTCGCCGAGTCA
>JAEUWI010000472.1 GCA_016791475.1 Candidatus Hydrogenedentota bacterium | reverse complement strand
ACATCGGCTCCGAAAGCGTAAAGCATGTCCTCGAGCTGTGCCTTCGAGAACAGTTGGCCGGGATGGCCCAGCAGGGCCTCGAACAGCGCCCATTCGCGCGCCGTCAGCGGCACGAGCCTGCCGGCGCGATGAACGCTGCGCGCGGCAAGGTCGATTTCCAGATCGCCATGCTGGATCAGCGGGTTGGGGTTGCCGGCATAGCGGCGCGCGACCGAGCCGATCCGCGCCGTGAGCTCCGTGAGATCGAAGGGCTTGATCAGATAGTCGTCGGCCCCCGCGTTCAGGCCTTCGATGCGGTCCGAGACCTGATCGAGCGCGGTGAGGATGATCACCGGCGTGGCCAGCCCCCGGCTGCGCACGGTGCGCAGGATCTCCAGGCCGTCGCGGCCGGGCAGCATGAGATCGAGGATGAGCAGGTCGAACACCTGCGACGAGACGAGAAAGAAGCCGTCCTCCCCGGTGGCCGCCACCGTCACGTCGAAGCGCTCGGCCTCCAGCCCGTGCTTGACGGACTGGGC
>JAEUWI010000471.1 GCA_016791475.1 Candidatus Hydrogenedentota bacterium | reverse complement strand
ATTCTGGCCGAGTTGCAGGCAGACGGGCGCGTGTCCAACGCCCGGCTGGCCGAGAAGCTGACCCTCAGCGAGACGCCCTGTTGGCGCCGCCTGAAACGGCTGGAGGCCGAGGGTTTCATTGACGGCTATCAGGCGCGCCTCAACCGCCGCAAGCTCGGCTACGGCGTGGTGGCCTTTGCCCAGGTCACCCTCGGCAAGCACGCGGGCGAGACGCCCCTGCGCTTCGAGGAGCAGGTGGCAAACCTGCCGGAGATCCTGTCCTGCCACAATGTGACGGGCAGTTGTGACTACCTGCTGCAGATCATCGCCACGGATCTGGATGCCTACGGCACCTTCATCCGCAAGCAGTTGCGCACCCTGCCCGGCGTGGCCTCGATCCAGTCCAGCCTGTCCCTGCGGGAGGTGAAGTCGTCGTCGGCCCTGCCCCTGTGAGGCCCTCGCCGAAGGGCTGCCTCAGAACTTGTGCACGAACTCCACGATGTACGCATCGCTGGCGTGGCGGCCCGTGGCAGCCTCCC
>JAEUWI010000469.1 GCA_016791475.1 Candidatus Hydrogenedentota bacterium | reverse complement strand
CGGACTACAGCACGGTCAAGGCGAATTTTGGCCCTTATGTACCCGAGATTTACCCCGAATACCTGACCGACCCCAATGTGTTCAGTTGCCCTTCCGATGCGGACGGCAGCCCGGACAACTGGACCAGCGATGCCGGCGAGAACCTGTTCATCTATGCCGACAACACCACCGGCAGCATCCCGAATACGGCCAGTGGCAAGGGCTGCAGCCATGGCGGCAGTTGCATGAACTCGGTTGACCAGAGCTACGCCTACCAGGGCTATATCTGGGATCGGGTCAGCGACAGCGACCCGGTTGGCAACCCCGGTGGCATCACCCAGGCCCTTCTGGGCGCCGACCCCGCCGCACAGGGGCCGGCCCAGGCCACGCTGTGGCTCGAAGCCATCCTGGCCCAGATCGCGCCGCTCTATCCCCCGAGCGACCTGGCCGAGGCCACGACGATTAACCCGGATATTTCACCACCCGGGGAGCCATCGCGCTTGTAGGTCGTTTTTTTGATTTTGATGCGGATTTTTGGGC
>JAEUWI010000468.1 GCA_016791475.1 Candidatus Hydrogenedentota bacterium | reverse complement strand
GTCAGTGATAAAGACCTGGTCTCGCAGATCAACAATTATCCCTGAAATGATCAGCCACACATTCGCTGTGCACAACGGAAATAAATTCATTCCTGTTTACGTGACTGAAAACATGGTGGGCCACAAGCTGGGCGAATTTGCACCTACCCGCACTTTTAAGGGTCACTCAGGTAACAGAAAAGACGCTTAGTAATCATGGAAGCTACAGCTAAAAAAACGAAAAGATCGGTTCTCAAAAGAGAGAAGCGTGATGCCAAGAAGGAGGCAGCGAAAACTGGCGCGGTTAAAGCCCGCCTGACAAACGTACCTACTTCTCCGCGTAAAATGAGATTGGTAGCTGACCTGATCCGCGGTGTTCGGGTTAACCAGGCGCTCAACATCTTGAAGTATGAGCCGAAAGTTGGCGCAGAGAAGATCGAGAAGCTTTTGCTCTCTGCGATTTCTAACTGGTCAGCAAAAAACACAGAGGAGAAGCTTGAAGAAGCAGACCTGTTTGTGAAAGATATTTTTGTGGATGGT
>JAEUWI010000467.1 GCA_016791475.1 Candidatus Hydrogenedentota bacterium | reverse complement strand
GATCGCCCGCGGTTTCGGCCGACTACTACGGCCATTTCTGCCGGCACCTCGCCCGCTTGTTGGAGGAGCCGGGCGAGGGCAACGGACCGTTCGTGGCGGCGATGACGCAGGGCACGAGTGGCGACCTCATGTGGATGGACTATGGCGCGCCCAAGTCGGATCTGACGCTCGACCGTTACGCCGCCGCGGTGGCGGCGAGCGCCGCGCGCGCGGTCGGTCGCGCGCCGGATCGCGATCATGCGGCCCTGGGGATCGTCGAGCGCCGGCTGCCCCTCGCCTACCGCGTCCCGGATGAAGCGCGGCTCGCCTGGGCCCGGCCCATCGCGGCAGGCATCGTGGAGGATCGGCCCAAGGATCGCACGGAAGTGTACGCCCGGGAGGCCATCCTCCTGCACGAACGCCCGCGCACCGAGCTGCTGCTGCAGGCGATCCGGATCGGGGACCTCACGATCGCCGCGCTGCCCAATGAGGTCTATGCGCTCACCGGCCTGAAGCTGAAGGCCCGGGCGCCCGGTGGCGC
>JAEUWI010000466.1 GCA_016791475.1 Candidatus Hydrogenedentota bacterium | reverse complement strand
CATGGGTGCCGGAACGAAATCCTGCAGTTCCTCGGAAAGCATGTCGCGGGTGATGGTCGCTCCGGACTGGCTGAAGGTCACGAGCCGTTCGATCTCGTTGCGCAGTTGACGGACATTTCCCGGCCACGAATAGGCAATCATCCGGTCGAGCACTTCCTGTGAAATCGACGGCGGCCGGTCGTACTTGAACCGGTCCGCGCACAGAATCAGAAAGTGTGATACGAGCAATGGGATGTCGTCGCGGCGCTCGCGAAGCGGCGGGACATGCAAGCGAATGATATTGAGCCTGTGGAAAAGATCTTCACGAAAACGCTTCTCTTCCACGGACCGCTCCAGATCGGCATTCGTCGCGGCGACAACCCGCACGTCGACGTGCTGCGGCGTGCTCTCGCCAAGAGGCTGGATCTCTCCAAGCTCCAGAAATCTGAGCAGTTTCGGCTGCATCTCGAACGGAAGATCGCCAACTTCGTCCAGAAACAGCGTTCCGTTGCGGGCGGCCCGCGCCATGCCGGTGTTGTCC
>JAEUWI010000465.1 GCA_016791475.1 Candidatus Hydrogenedentota bacterium | reverse complement strand
ACCATCACGATGCGTCGGACGCTTGTAGCCCATCACGCCAAACAGCCCCCGCTCGAGAATGCCCTTGCAGACGTGTGGCGTGAAATACCCGGCATCCAGCCCGACGGCCCCCACGGCCAGATCAAAGCGTTCCCTGACCCGATCCAGGCGGGCGAGGTAGGGCTGGCTGTCATGAATATTGCCCGGGGTCACATGGGTATCGACAATCAGGGCATGCACACCATCGACGGTGCGGTGGTCCAGATAGAAGAACCCGGTCGGCTTGTTGTCGCGGGCCATGAAGCCGGCGCCCGGATCCACCGTGCTGACCTCGAGCCCCTTCATCGGCGGCGTCGCGTCATCGTCATCGCGCTTGAGCGGCTTCTTGCCCGCTGCGGCCCGATCCGCTTCGATGGCCGCATCCAGTTCGGCCAAATAGGCCGCCGCCGTAGCGCGGCAACTGGAAAAGCTGTTTGAGCGCTGGCTATGACCGGGGCGGGATGAAAAGGGATCAGCCGCCCGGAATGGGCGCGGCAGCAAT
>JAEUWI010000464.1 GCA_016791475.1 Candidatus Hydrogenedentota bacterium | reverse complement strand
ACCCGATGTACACCACCGCCGTGTCCGCCGGTTTGGTCTGCAGGTGGTCGCGGTGCATTTGCGCGGCGCCATACCACCAGGAGCCGCCACGGGTGGGGCGGGCGGCGTCGGTGCCGCCGTCGGTCCATTCCCACACGTTGCCACCCATGTCGAACAGGCCGTTGACGCCGGCTTGGGTGCGGCCGGTGGGCAGGTGGCCCCGGCCGCGGCTGGTGATGGCGGGGTTGGCATAGGCCGTCAGGGTGGGGGCGGCGCCGCAGTCGCCCAGGCAGTGGGCGCCCTGCGGGCTGCTGCCGGTGGGGTAGGGAGTGGTCTGGCCGGTGGTGAAGCCGGCTGGCGGGGTGGCGCGCCGCTCGGTGTAGGCGGCTTCCATCCATTCGGCGTCGGTGGGCAGGCGTTTGCCGGCCCACTGGCAGTAGGCGCGGGCTTCGTGGAAGTTGATGTGCACGGCGGGCTCGCGTGGGTCGGCGGGCAGGCCGAACGGAGTGCGCCAGGTCCAGCCGGGGCGCTGCACCCAGCC
>JAEUWI010000463.1 GCA_016791475.1 Candidatus Hydrogenedentota bacterium | reverse complement strand
ACTGTTGGGCGGAGGGTTCTGACCGCCGTACGGCGTGCTCGCCAGGCTCACCACGTTCGGCGGAAAGTTCAGGATCCCCTGCGGGAGGTCGATTCCCCCGCCCAGGATCGTCGTCTTGTTCCCGCTCTCAAAGATCGCGGCATAGACCGTCTGCCCGTCGGGGCTTACCGCCAGCGCACGCGGATCCTCGGCGTTGATCGGCACCGTCGTCGCCGTCGCCGACAGATTCGACGGATCGAACACCAGCACCGCGTTGGCCTGCGAGCACGAGACGAAGGCCCGCTGCGGCGTCCCGGCAAAGACCACGTCGCACGGCTCATCCAGCGTGCGCAGCGACGCCACCACGTTCATCGTCGAGAGGTCCACCACGCTCACACTGTCCGAGATGTGGTTCACGACCCACGCCTGCGTGTTCGTCCGCGCCCGCACCGACACCGGATCCACCCCGACCGGGACGCTCCCCACGCGGATCGGCGTGCCGGTCGTGACGTCAAAGACCTCGAGCCTCGCGTCGGCGGTG
>JAEUWI010000462.1 GCA_016791475.1 Candidatus Hydrogenedentota bacterium | reverse complement strand
CTTTCATCCAACTCACGCGCCTGCTCTTCAAAAAAATGCACGAACGCTTTGAAGACATGACCACCTATTACTTCCACAACACGATCTATCAAAACGTATACACCGATTTTCGCCGCACAAAAAAACTCAACACCGAACAACTGCTCCAGCGCAATCCCGATACCCGCATCGTATTTTTCGGCGACGCCACCATGGCCCCCGAAGAACTCGAGATGCCCCACGGCTCGATCTACCACTACGCGCGCGAAGCCAAGCCCAGCACCTACTGGCTCCGCCGCTTCGCCGAACGCTTCAAACACAGCGTCTGGCTAAACCCCATCCCCAAAACCTCCTGGCCCAACGCCTACGGCGGCTACACCCTCAACCGCATCCGCCAAATCTTCCACATGGAAGACATGACCCTCGGCGGCATCAAAGGCATGGTCGAACGCCTCAGCGAAGTCCGCGCATAGTCTGTGCGCTATTTGGAGTGCGCCGGCGGGCCGACGACGCTTTGCCTGCGTCGAATTAGATGAATCTAA
>JAEUWI010000461.1 GCA_016791475.1 Candidatus Hydrogenedentota bacterium | reverse complement strand
TTCGGCCTACTGCCAGAACATCGAGGAAGAAATACCCTGGCGCACCCTCACCGGCAGGCAGCATATGTACCTGGATCATGAGACGTATATTGCTTATGGCGAGGCTCTGCCCACCTATAAACCACGGCCGGATGTGCACCTCACTAAAGACCTGGAAAAAACTGCCCGGGACAGCGGCTCCCTTGTTCTCAACTACTTGACTCCCCACGGTAAGTGGCACATCCACTCCACCTTCGGCGACACCCTGCGCATGAAAAGGACGCAGATCTGATCGGAGTTGAAGACAACGACTGGGTAGAAGTTTTAAACGATCACGGCGTGGTGGTCACCAGAGCCTGCGTGAGTGCACGCATACCGCGGGGACTGGCCTTCATCTATCACTCACCGGAGCGCACCGCCACCACTCCCAAGTCGAAGGAGCGGAAAAATCGCCGCGCCGGTGGTCATAACAGCCTCACCAGAACACGCCTGAAGCCCCTCTTCATGGTGGGCGGCTATGCGCAATTTACCTATGCCTTCAA
>JAEUWI010000460.1 GCA_016791475.1 Candidatus Hydrogenedentota bacterium | reverse complement strand
GGTGGCGACGCGGCGCTGGTGCTGGGCGCTGAGGCGGACGGCAAACTGATCGCCTGGCGCCGGGCCAATGGTGAGAAAGCCTGGGACATCGAGCGTCTGAAGTACCGTGAGCTGTCGGCGCCGTTGTCGCTGGAGCGCCTGTTCGTCGTCGGCGACGGCACGGGGCAGGTGCATCTGCTGTCCACCAGCGATGGCAGCGAGCTCACCCGTCTGACCACCGATGGCTCGGCCGTGCTGGCGCAACCGGTGTTGTCCGGCCCTGCGCTGGTGGTGCAGACGCGCAACGGCGGCGTTTTCGCCTGGCGCGCCCAATAAGAGTTTTTTCGCCGTTGGCGATCTGATCGAAAGTCCTGTCTTTGAAACCCGTGATCGCCCTGGTGGGGCGGCCCAATGTGGGCAAGTCCACCCTGTTCAACCGGTTGACCGGCACCCGTGACGCCATCGTGGCCGATTTTGCGGGACTCACGCGCGACCGGCACTACGGCAACGGGCATCTGGGCAAACGCGAATACATCGTCATC
>JAEUWI010000459.1 GCA_016791475.1 Candidatus Hydrogenedentota bacterium | reverse complement strand
CATGCCGATGATGTCGGAAACCGCCTCCTCCTGTTCGCTGGCCGGATTGGCAATCAGGGTGGCCTGGAAGCGGCTGCCGTCGCTGCGTTGCAGGAGCAGCCGCGTGCGCCCCGCCATGGCATCGGACGCGGTGGGCGGCGCGGGGATCAGGATCTGCCCTGCCCCGTCCTCGAGCTGGAAGTCCAGGTGGCGAAGGCTGCCCGAGCGGCTGATGCTGCGCAGCTTGGCCACCTGGCTGTCGAGGGCCTCCGGCGCGATGTTCTGCAGTGCCGAGAGTTCGCCGACCAGGTGGGCGAGTTGGTCTGCCCCCTGGCTTTCCCGGCGGATGTCACTCTGGGCGCGCAGGGTGGCCAGCGCCAGGGCCACCCCGAAACAGGCGAGGAAGATCCAGGCGGAGCGCCGCATCAACAGGCTGGTCATGTCCATGCGCGGTCACCCCCGATGGAAGGCGGGCTCCCGCAGGAGCCCAAGCTGATGAACAAGCGTCAGAGACTGTAGCGCACGCCGATCCAGGCCGTCCG
>JAEUWI010000458.1 GCA_016791475.1 Candidatus Hydrogenedentota bacterium | reverse complement strand
GAGGAGGCGCGGGCGCGCCTGTTTCAGCCGTTCACGCAAGCTGACGATTCCACCACGCGCAAGTACGGCGGCACCGGTTTGGGCTTGGTCATTTGCAAGCAAATCGTCGAAATGATGGGGGGCGAAATCGGCTATGAAAGCGTGCCGGATCGAGGGACGACTTTTTGGTTTACGGTCTGTCTGGCGGCCGTGTCAGACGCCGTCGAGCCGGCGTCGCTCCGGCCGATTGAGACGCGGGAACTGACCGGGCGGGTGCTGCTGGCGGAAGATAATCCCGTCAATGCCCTGGTGGCGGAAGAGATATTGAAAGCCTTGGGATTGGAAGTGAAACTGGCCGCTGACGGGCGAGATGCTTTGAGAGCCTGGAGCGAGGGCCGTTTCGATGTGGTGCTGATGGATTGCCAGATGCCCGAGATGGACGGTTTCGAGGCGACCCGCCAGATTCGCGCCCGCGAGCTTGGCGATTCAGATCGCGGAGGCGCTGGCCCGATCCCGATCATCGCCCTGACCGCCAACGCTTT
>JAEUWI010000457.1 GCA_016791475.1 Candidatus Hydrogenedentota bacterium | reverse complement strand
TCATTGATCAGCTGCAGCAGCAGATCACCGGAGGCGCGCAGACGTGCCACATGTTCCGCCTGCCGTGCCGTCAGCTCGCTCTTCTGCAGCAGATGGGCGAAGCCGAGGATGGCGTGGAGCGGCGTGCGGATCTCATGGCTCATGTTGGCCAGAAACTCGGCTTTTGCACGCGCCGCAATTTCCGCCTCCGCCTTTGCTTCGAGCAGTGCCATTTCCGCCTGCTTGCGCAACGAGGTGTCCTGCAGTGTCTCGATGGCGCCGACGATACGGCCGCCGGCGTCCCGGATGGGCGCTGCCGTGAAGAACAGCCAGCGACCGAGTAGCGGGAAGTAGTCCTCCGATTCGAAGGCTTCGGGTACCACCGGCGAGGGTTTCACCTTGCCGCCGTAGAGGGCGTCGATGGTGACGTGATCGTTGAACATGACGAGATCGCCAAGACAGGGCCTCGACTCCGGGTAGAAAGCCTGCCACTGGTTTGCGGTGCCTATCATCCAGCTAGCCGGCGTACCGAGGATTTTCTC
>JAEUWI010000456.1 GCA_016791475.1 Candidatus Hydrogenedentota bacterium | reverse complement strand
CGGAGCCGGTGTGGTGAAAGAACTTCCCGATTATTTAAAGAAAAACAACATCAGCCGTCCGCTGGTGGTCACTGACCCTAACGTGGCACAGCTTGGTTTCTTCAAAGCCATTGTAGAAGATTTAAAGGCGAAGGGGTTTGCTGCGGAAGTTTTCAGCAACATACACAAGAACCCTGTTAAAAGCGATGTGTATGCCGGAACAGATGCTTATGATGCACACAAAGCGGATTGCATTGTAGGAATAGGCGGAGGTGCAGGATTAGATGTGGCGCGCGCCATTCTTCTGCGCATTAACCACCGCGAAGATTTGTTTAAGTATGACGACCTGATTGGTGGCGATGTGTATGTAACGAATGATGTTCCGCACTTTGTAACCGTGCCCACCACCGCAGGCACCGGCAGCGAAGTGGGCCGCAGCGCCATTATTGCCGATGACGAAACGCATCAGAAAAAAATATTATTCTCTCCTAAGCTATTAGCAAAAATAGTATTTGCCGACCCTATGCTTACTATGGAGTTGCC
>JAEUWI010000455.1 GCA_016791475.1 Candidatus Hydrogenedentota bacterium | reverse complement strand
GAGCGCGTCGAGCCTGCGCAGCTCGAACGCTTCCTCGAGCGCGGAGAGGCGCTCTGGCGCGAGATCGTCGGGGAACTCGAGCCCGAGCTGCGCAGGCTGGCGGCCGGCCTGGGCGACGAGCAGGTGGAGGAGCTCGCCGCCGCCTTCGTCCGCCGTGGCGAGGAGGCGCGCGCGGAGTTCCTCTCCGGCGACGAGTCCGCGCAGCAGGCCGCCCGCGTCGAGCGCATGGAGGAGCGCCTGCGGCGCTGGTTCGGCCGCATGACGCCGGCCCAGCGCGAGCGCATCGCGGCGTGGAGCCGGGCGCTGCAGCCCACGACCGAGGCCTGGCTGGAGGATCGCGCGCGCTGGCAGGCCGAGCTGCTCGACGCCTTGCGCGTGCGCGCGGACGCCGCCGCCTTCGCCCCCCGCCTGGCGCAGGCGCTGGCGCCGCGCGAGGCGCGCTGGAGCGCGCAGCATCGCGCGGCGGTCGCCCACAACCGCGCACGCACGCTGGAGCTGCTCGCCGAACTGCATGCATTGTCCA
>JAEUWI010000454.1 GCA_016791475.1 Candidatus Hydrogenedentota bacterium | reverse complement strand
ACCGCGGGATTCCTGCCGGCGCAGCATCAGGGCATCGCGTTCAACGCAGCGGAGGCGATTCAGAATCTGAAGAGGCCGGAGACCGTGGGTGAGGCCGAGGAGCAGGCGACGCGCGAGTTCCTTGGCGTGCTGAACCGGAATCACATTCAGCGGCATGCTGGTAATTCGGATTTGAGCGCGCGCGTGGCGGCGTACGAACTTGCTGCTCGCATGCAGCTTTCGGCGCCGGAGGTTTCGGATCTGAGCCGTGAAAGCGCGGCGACGCACAGGTTGTATGGCACTGACGACGCGAATCCGCTGATTGCCTCGTATGCACGCAATTGCCTGCTGGCGCGGCGGCTGCTGGAGCGCAACGTTCGCTATGTGCATCTGTTTTGCGCCTCGCGCGCGTCGGGCGTGGACGGCTTGTTGAATTGGGACGCGCACAAGACTTTGCAGGCGGACTATGAACGTCACTGCCCGATCCTCGATAAGCCGACGGCGGGTCTGATCAAGGACATGAAGTCGCGAGGTTTGTTGAAGG
>JAEUWI010000453.1 GCA_016791475.1 Candidatus Hydrogenedentota bacterium | reverse complement strand
AAAGGCGTAACTACCGTAACCTTAACCGGAACGGATGGAACTAACAGTGCAACAACGGTAAGTTTTACGGTGACGGTGACGGACAATCAGATGCCCACCATCACCTGCCCCAGCGGCTCGCCGTTTGCCCGCAACACCGACGCGACGGAGTGCAACTACACGGTGCAAGGCGCGGAGTTCGACCCGACGGCCTTCGGCGACAACTGTCCCGGCGCGACGGTATCCAACAGTTTCAACAACATGGCCTCGCTGCCGAAAGGCTCCCCGAGGATCACCTTGTCTGTTTCGGTCGGCATGGCGATGTCCAGCACGACCTGCGCGATTGTGGTGAATGTGACGGATAACCACATGCCGACGATCACTTGCCCGAGCGGTTCGCCGTTTGCCCGCAACACCGACGCGACGGAGTGCAACTACACCGTCCAGGGCACGGAATTCAATCCGACGGCCTTTGGCGACAACTGCCCCGGCGCGACGATTTCCAACAGTTTCAACGGCATGGCCACGCTTGCAAACGCGGATCT
>JAEUWI010000452.1 GCA_016791475.1 Candidatus Hydrogenedentota bacterium | reverse complement strand
TCGAGCTTCACTCTCTATCATGAATAATATCGCTGAGGGTCACGGGCGGCCATCGTTGGCTGATCGCAACCGCTACCTCGTGATCGCTAAGGGGTCGTGTAATGAAGTGCGTTCAATGCTCCATCATGCAAAGCGCATGGAGTATATGACCATCACAGACATGGAAAGGGCATTTGACCTTTGCCAGGAGATCGGCCGATTGCTCTATACCTACATGAACCCGAGTACCCGTAGATTCGGACATCTGCCGGGTTTCACAGGGCTCCTCATCATTGCAAGTTGGTTCCAGTCCCTTTCAAAAAAGCTCCCTGATCAATTGTAGTCAGTTTCAAACCGTTCACTTTCCACTGTCCCACTGTCCACTGTCCACTGTCCACTGTCCCACTGTCCACTGTCCACTGTCCCACTGTCCACTGTCCACTGTCCCAATGTCCACTGTCCCACTGTCCACTGTCCACTGTCCACTGTCCACTGTCCCACTGTCCACTGTCCACTGTCCCACTGTCCACTGTCCACTGTCCCAC
>JAEUWI010000451.1 GCA_016791475.1 Candidatus Hydrogenedentota bacterium | reverse complement strand
CAAATTGAAGCCCATAAAAGGAATTCAGGCGTTCTTCAAACAATGGAGCGCCGACGTAAGCTGAACCTTATGTCTTGCGACGGGCTTTGTCTCGCGGAAGACTTGCTAAATCTTCGCACACTACTGTAGGCTGGAACGCAGCATCTCCCATTTGTTGTGCTCCACGTACTGCAGCACAACACTCCCCGCTAAACCCCCGGGGAGTGTTTGTGGTTTTAGGGGAAGTGTTTACCTGTCGGTCGTTAAGTGAGGAGAGTCTTCATGTCGTTGCGGAAGTTCGGCCTGCCCTGGCTGCTTGCTGTTGGTGTGTTTCTCGCCGCGTTCCCGGCTCGGGCCGATCTGAAATCATACGTTGCGAGTCCGGATGCGTCCTACGGATACAAGATCGTGGAGACCGAGGAAATCGATGGTCTTTCGGTGACCACGATCCGCCTGACCTCGCAGACGTGGCAGGGCATCGTGTGGGAACACTGGCTGACGATACTTCGCCCGGCGGTTGTGGAGCATCCGCAGGGGGCGCTGCTG
>JAEUWI010000450.1 GCA_016791475.1 Candidatus Hydrogenedentota bacterium | reverse complement strand
GAGCGAATCGCAGGACCTGCCGGGCTACGTCGTGCTGTCGGCCGGTCGCGGCACGAGCGGCGGGGCATCGCTGTGGGCCAGCGGGTTCTTGCCGTCGATGTATGCCGGCGTGATGTTTCGCAATCAAGGCGACCCGGTGTTGAACCTTTCCAACCCCGCGGGCTTGCCGCCGGAGTTGCAACGCCTGGGCCTCGACGTGGCTCGCGATTTGAACGGCGAACGGTTCGAGCAAATGCACGACCCGGAGATCGCCAGCCGAATTGCGAGCTACGAACTCGCGTTCCGCATGCAATCGGCGGCGCCGGAGCTGATCGATCTTTCCGACGAAACACAGGAGACGATCGACGCCTACGGCATCAACCGTAAAGAGCCCGACATCAAAGCCTCGCGCGGCGGCGGCCCGGGGCAGTACAAGCAGTTCGCGACGAACTGCCTGTTGGCCCGACGTTTGGTCGAGCGCGGGGTGCGATTTGTGAGCCTTTTCCACGCTTCGTGGGACCATCACTCGAACCTCGACAACGAGCT
>JAEUWI010000449.1 GCA_016791475.1 Candidatus Hydrogenedentota bacterium | reverse complement strand
GATTGTGAAAATGCATTTCCGTGAATGCGGACGTAGAGACGGGATGCGTCCCGTCTCTACTGCATTGCGGATGTCCATTTCCGGCGGGCCATAAAAAAAACCGCATGGTTGATGCGGTTTTTAAAAATGTCTGCCTGGGTTCTGCGGGTTTAGTCAGCCAGATTCAGCGGGTAGCGGTAGATTCCGTCGTAGCCGGGGTAAATTCCTTCCAGTTGCATGGTTTCGCCACGGAAGCTGCTGACGGCCCGGTTGAGTTGTTCAATGCTGGATATTTCCACACCATTGATACTGGTAATGATGAATCCGTCCTGCATGCGGGTGTTGCTGAAAGCGCCACCTTGTTTGATCTTTTTTACCACCACACCACCTTCTATTTCGTATTTCTCGGCCAGTTTTTTATCGAGGGTTTCCAGGTCGGCCCCGAGTTTATCGTTGAAGCCGGAAGCGATCTTTTCGTAGGTGCCGGTATTAGCCGAAAGCACCGCGGAGGTGGTCTTCTCTTCGCCGTTTCGCCTGTAAGTGATA
>JAEUWI010000448.1 GCA_016791475.1 Candidatus Hydrogenedentota bacterium | reverse complement strand
TCATTGTTGAATCGGTTGTTGCACTTTGAGAAGACCCGCTCCCACTAAACAAGCCCATAGTTTAAGATTGATGTTGCTGCTAATGGCAATGATGTTGACGATGGTGATGATGGTGGTGGTGAGGGTGAGGGTGAGGGTGAGGAGTAGTGATTGTTCAAATGTTGCAGCCGTGTAGTTATTCTGCCACCATGCCCTGGATTGCAATTCGAGAAATCCAGCTAGGCAGTCACAAGGCCAGAGAAATCAATAGTGTATACACGCACCACCAATATGCATAATCAGTAGTTATAGTAATAAACAGGTGTAGGATGGATTGGATCCATTATAGTAATCATACTTTTATATTCACAAAGATACATGTTAATTTACCGAGGGTGCAGTGTGTGGATGGTAGTACCAAGAGTACGTGTAAATACTGTCTCAGTGGTATCGTGGTTTTTTGGGTCTGGACACGAGGGCATATCTTGATGCAGAATGCCTCGACGATTGTTCCTTGCCAGTATCATTTCTATTGCGATAGGCTATA
>JAEUWI010000447.1 GCA_016791475.1 Candidatus Hydrogenedentota bacterium | reverse complement strand
ATCAGGGTGAGGACGGACATGGCGAGCAGCCCCAGGCGCTGCCAGGCCACCTTGAGCTGCAGGCGGATGTACCAGAGCAGCGGGACCGTCATCAGCAGGGCGAGGCCGATCGAGTTACGGTCCTCGATGAAGGAGCCGCCGGGGCCGCGCACGTTGTTTCCGCTGCCCCCGGTCAGGACGAAGATGCCGCCCTTCACCCCGTAGAAGGCCAGCGAGAAGGCGATCACGACCACCAGCCAGTGAACGCGGTCGCGGTCGCGGATCAGCATCAGGGTGACGTAGGTCATCAACATGATCCGCCACACCTTGTCCCACTGCGGCCAGGCCAGGCCCGGATACCACGAGAAGGCCGTGGTCAGGAACATCCATCCGGTGAACACCAGCATCAGCCAGGTCTCGCGCGACCACACGATCTCCTTCTTCTCGCGCGAGAACAGGATGCCGACGAAAGTGGCGAGCGCGACCATGAATGCGAAGGGCATCGAGGTCGAGAAGCCCCAGGCCATCCGGTGCGGATTCATGTAGC
>JAEUWI010000446.1 GCA_016791475.1 Candidatus Hydrogenedentota bacterium | reverse complement strand
TTCACTTTGTGGCCGATGCTGTCGCGCGGACGCAGGACAAGACAGCGAATCTGATAAATTTTACCGAGCTTGCCAGCGTGCAAATAATCCACTGCTGCTTGGATCAGCGGACGGCTGCGATTCTGCGTGCCAGTCTGCACGATGCGTTCGTATTTGCGCGCCGCCTCAATCATGCGGCGGCCTTCGGTGATTGACCACGAAACGGGCTTTTCAACGTAGACGTCTTTGCCCGCCTGACAGCCCCAAATCGTTGCCAGTGCGTGCCAGTGATTCGGCGCGGCAACGGCGATGGCGTCAATGTCTTTGTTGTCGAGGACACGGCGAATATCGGTTTCCGTTTTGGCGCGTTTGCCACAGGCTTTTTCGAGATCGCCGAGAGCTTTGGGGAACAGGTTTTCGTCAATGTCGCAGATTGTCGCGACGTTAACATTTGGCAATTTGGCAAAGCCTTCCATCAGCGCCCCGCCGCGCCCGTTAAGGCCCATCACAGCAATGTTGACGGTTTCATTCGGGCTGGAGCGCGCCCA
>JAEUWI010000445.1 GCA_016791475.1 Candidatus Hydrogenedentota bacterium | reverse complement strand
AGCCGATCCTGGAGCTCTGGCGGCCGTCGGCAGGATGGGAAACACACCCGCGTGCGACCTCGCCACGCTCTGCTTCCTCGTCCTCGCCGCCCTGCGTCTCAATCCCGCTGGAAAACCGGGATGGCGTGCGACTGGAGCGCGCAACGGCGCCCATCGGAGAGCGTCTCGCGAAGTCTCAATCCCGCTGGAAAACCGGGATGGCGTGCGACTGCAACGCTCTGGCAGACAAAACGCGGGAAAGTCTCGCGTCTCAATCCCGCTGGAAAACCGGGATGGCGTGCGACGGCGCGCGCAGTGGGCGGCGGAGCATGACGGCGCCACGGCGTCTCAATCCCGCTGGAAAACCGGGATGGCGTGCGACCGAGGCACCGGACGCCCGCGAGCGTGAGCTCGACCGGCGCGTCTCAATCCCGCTGGAAAACCGGGATGGCGTGCGACCCGACCAGTGCCGGAACGTACCGGTGCGCAGCCAGAACGTCTCAATCCCGCTGGAAAACCGGGATGGCGTGCGACCGGCGTCGAGGCCG
>JAEUWI010000444.1 GCA_016791475.1 Candidatus Hydrogenedentota bacterium | reverse complement strand
GGCGGATCTTCCCGACCGTGGTCTCGAGGCTGCCGATCTCGGTGTTCACCGCGGCGATCTGGGCATTCTTGGCGTCGAGCGGCGCGTTGTTGAGCGCGATCTGCTGGTTGTTGGCGGTGATCGCGCGGTTGTTGGCGTCGATGGCCGCCTGCCGGGTGGCGACCTGGCCCCGCAGGGCGGCGAGATCGGTCGCGTAGGCGTCGTCGTCCGGATCCAGCGCCGCGATCTGCGCGTTCAATCCCGTGATCTGGTTGCTCAGCGTCGTGTTTTGCGCCGTCCGCGTGCCGTTGTCCTCGTCGAGTGGCTGGTTGAGCGTGGCGACCTGGCCCTCGATCGTGGTCTTCTCGGCCTGCAATTGCGTGCGCGTGGTGCGCAGGCCGCCCAGCTGTCCATCGAGCGCGCCCACGCGGTCCTCGGCCATCTGGCGCGGATTGCTGTCGTTGAAGCCGGGCTCGTCCGGGTTGCCGCCGAAGCCCATCTCGTGGAGTTTGTGCTCCAGGAAGGAGATCTCCGCCCGGTAGGCCGCG
>JAEUWI010000443.1:273-528 GCA_016791475.1 Candidatus Hydrogenedentota bacterium | reverse complement strand
AGAGCGTGCGCTGCTGTCCGTCGATGACCTCGTACCCTCCGTCCTTTCGCACGGCCCAGTACATGACGTTGAGGGGGAAGTCTTTGCGAACGGTTTCGACGACGGCGTTGCGCTGCTTGTCCTTGTAGATGAACTCGCGCTGGTAAGGTGGGCGGATGTCGAGCTTGCCGCCATAGGCGACGACGCCCGCCTCGGCGTTGTCGAGGAAGCCGTCGGTGAGTTGCTCGACGGTGATCTTGTGGAGTGCGATCTTCA
>JAEUWI010000443.1:0-263 GCA_016791475.1 Candidatus Hydrogenedentota bacterium | reverse complement strand
CTTTCGCTTGATGAGAATGCGCATGTACAACTGCTCAAGGTACCCGTCGGCGTTGTCGGCGGTGTAATAGGTGTTCTGAGGCTTCTTCTTCAGCAGCAGGGTCGGCCCGGTGTTGACCTTGCCGCCGTGCGATGCCGTGCCGTCGGCCTTGATCTGCTTTGGGTTCGTATATCGCTTGTTCGGCCAAGCGTCGAACTCGTCCACACCCCGCGTCCAACCCAGAATGTCAAACTGCTTTGGGTTGTACTTGTCGAGGAAGGAGA
>JAEUWI010000442.1 GCA_016791475.1 Candidatus Hydrogenedentota bacterium | reverse complement strand
GAACCCGGCCTACAGCGATGTGCTCTACGTCGAGACCCTGATCGGCAGCGATACCGTCAACACCATGCCGCCGGCGACCTGGACGGCGTTCCGCGACCACGGCCGCGTCGCGGCCACGCTCGACACCGGCCTCGAAGCCGCCGAAGCCGCGGTCGCGCAACTCGCCGGACTCGGCATCGACCTTGCTACGGTCACTGAACGCCTCGAAGCCGAAGGCGTCGCCGCCTTCCTGAAATCCTTCGAGACCCTGCTGGCTGCGCTCGACGCCAAGGCGCGCGCCGTCGCCAGTGCCGCCTGACCCGCCCCGCCCGAGAGCCTCCCCCATGAAGCCGACCGACGCGCCCGCCCTGCACGACATCCGCATCTCGGTCGAGACCGAATACATCGCGGCGCAATCGGAACCGGCCCGCGACCGCTACGCCTTCGCCTACACCGTCACCATCGAGAACCGCGGCGGCCTGCCGGCGAAGCTGCTGACCCGGCACTGGATCATCACCGATGCCGGCGGACGCACGATCGAGGTGCGCG
>JAEUWI010000441.1 GCA_016791475.1 Candidatus Hydrogenedentota bacterium | reverse complement strand
TTCGTCACTTCGATCTCGTCTTCGCCTTCGAGTGCCGTCACGCCCGGGTCGGTATATGGATCACCGGCTATATGTACCAACACGTCATCCCCTTCCATGGAAAAGGTCGGGTAATACGTAATTCTTGATATGTCTGCTGTTGAATCGTCTTCACATGACATCCCGGCAAACGCTAACAGGATCAGACTATAAATTATCTTCTTCATACTGTCGTTGATTTAGTTAATTCGATTAAAGAGTATTCCACCAAACCCGTTCAGTAACCTGCTTCTGCCCGCCAACTGCGTTAAGCTCGTCACGGTTGTTATCGATTTCCGCTGACG
The DNA here is from genome assembly GCA_016791475.1 of Candidatus Hydrogenedentota bacterium. Lineage (NCBI taxonomy): Bacteria > Pseudomonadati > Candidatus Hydrogenedentota > Candidatus Hydrogenedentota bacterium. The sequence goes on along the minus strand of JAEUWI010000441.1, from coordinate 205 downwards.
GATAAGGCAGACGTTGTGGATACAAACCGCTGGTAACATTACCCGGAGGCGTTTCGAAAAAGTCAGGGAAGCCGGTTCTTTTTCGTTCAACGTGTGCTTCCAAACCCTGGAAGTTTACCATCGATATCCATTTCTGGGTAATGATTTGTTCGATCGCATTTGCGGGGTCATATTCATACGCCCCGCCAGAACCGTATAACGTACT
>JAEUWI010000440.1 GCA_016791475.1 Candidatus Hydrogenedentota bacterium | reverse complement strand
TGACGTGGAAATCGTTGTTGGCGCCGATGGTTTCGGTCTTGTTGCCGGATACCCAGACGTCCTGGTTCCCGCCCTCGGTGCCGACGAGCAACTGCATGTTTCCATTGACATGCTCGATGTGGTCCTTCCAGGTCGTGATGTGGCTGTTCTCCCAGACCCAGCGGATTTCGTCCTTCTCGACGACGGTGACGAGATTGCGCTGGGCGTGGACGTGGAGTTCCTCCTCGCCCTTCTTGTCCTCGAAACGAATCAGGTTGGCGTCGCTCTGGGTGCCGTGAAGCGTGGAGCGCGTGAGGATGCCTGATTGCGTCTTGTGCCGCGGCAGATCCCACGGCGGCATCTGCTCGCGGTTGTAGACCCGGCCGGTGATCAGGGGTCGGTCGGGGTCGCCTTCGAGGAACTCGACCACCACTTCCTGGTCCATTCGCGGAATGTGGATGGCCCCCCAGTGCTTGCCGGCCCAGAATTGGCTGACGCGAATCCAACACGAATCGTTCTCGTCTTGCTTGCCGTAACGGTCCCCATGGAA
>JAEUWI010000439.1 GCA_016791475.1 Candidatus Hydrogenedentota bacterium | reverse complement strand
ATACCAGCCCAGGGCAACGCCCTGGGAACCGGCCCCAGATAGAATAGAGCGCCCTGAAGGGGCGCCGCATCGTTGGCTGGACGAGGTGGCGGATGCGACGCCCCTTCAGGGCGTTCTGTCGGGGGCGTGCGGATACCCAGGGCGTTGCCCTGGGCTGGTATGCGGGTGCGCCGTTGGCGCTCGGGTCGGGCGGCCCGTTGGCGTTCGGTCCGGTGGGTGACGGAAGATTGAATGCTGTTCCTGAAACCGGGCTGAAGGCCCGACGGCATACCAGCCCAGGGCAACGCCCTGGGAACCGGCCCCAGATAGAATAGAGCGCCCTGAAGGGGCGCCGCATCGTTGGCCGGACGAGGTGGCGGATGCGACGCCCCTTCAGGGCGTTCTGTCGGGGGCGTGTGGATACCCAGGGCGTTGCCCTGGGCTGGTATGCGGGCGCGCCGTTGGCGCTCGGTTCGGGCGACCCGGTGGCGTTGGCCCGGTGGCGTTCGGTCCGGTGGCGTTCGGTCCGGTGGCGTTCGGTCCGGTGGCGT
>JAEUWI010000438.1 GCA_016791475.1 Candidatus Hydrogenedentota bacterium | reverse complement strand
TGCCGCTGCGCCGGTTGTGTCGCCGGGGTCGCCGGCAACGCCCGCCAAAGTCGGTCGCAACGATGCTTGCCCCTGCGGCAGCGGCAAGAAATACAAGAAATGCTGCGGCGCCAACGGCGCCGAGCCCGAGCCCGAATCCGGCGAAGCCGAAACCTGAGCATCCCGGGCGTGCCGGCGCGCACAGGACCGTCGCGCCCGGGGATGCGCCGCCGGAGCGGCGCGAGTCGCGAGCGGGCGCCGGAACAGCGGACGAGCGTTGGCGAGCGTGGACAAGCCGTAGTCGCGACTTGCGTCGCTCCCACAAGGAACCGCCGCGCCCGGGGACGCGCTGCGGGCGCGATCCGATGCGAGCGGGTTTCCCGCTCCGGAAAATATTTCTCAAAATGATTTCAGGTTACTGAAAACAAAGCGCTTTGCACCACTTTCCGGCGCCTCCCGGCGGCGCTAGAATGCGCGCCCCACGGCCCTCGGCCGGTCCTCTCGGCGCTCCGTTCATGGACGAGTTCAACCCCTGCCTCGACTGCGGCATCT
>JAEUWI010000437.1 GCA_016791475.1 Candidatus Hydrogenedentota bacterium | reverse complement strand
ACCGCCGCGCCTGCAAAACTCCCCTTCCTTCCACTATGTGCACTCCGATCAATGGCGCTACGACAGACCCTTCAACGAAATCTGCGCCGTCAACGACGAAGAGCATCACATGGCCAGCGGTCATACCATAGACAAACAAGCCCTGGCGGTTCGTAATGGCTGGCTGCCTTGCTATCCGCAATTCAACCAGAGCAACGAGACGGTAGTGAAAGAAGCCCTTGAAAAAGGCGCCACACAAGACGATGAAATCATCAAGCGTGTTGTCGAGAGATTGAAAGATCGCTCTCTGCGCTTCTCTATGGAAGATCCCAACAATCCTCAGTCTTATCCGCGCGTCTGGTACATATGGCGGGGTAACGCCATCATGTCCTCCGCCAAGGGACATGAATACTTCCTCAAGCACTACCTGGGCACCCACCACAATCACATTTCGGAAGAGGTGGCCGGCCAGTTCACCAAGGAAGTCGTCTGGCATGACAAGGTCGAAACCGGCAAGATGGACCTGATTGTCGACCTGAACTTCCGCATGGA
>JAEUWI010000436.1 GCA_016791475.1 Candidatus Hydrogenedentota bacterium | reverse complement strand
TGCGGATCGCCAGCGCGTGACGTTCCGCGTAGTGACGCAGGCGCTTCATGGCCTTTTTCTTGTCGAAGGCCGGATCGTCTTCGATGGCTTTCGCCAGTCGCCAGTAGCTTTCCACCGGGGTGTAGTTCTGGAGCACGTCCATGATGAAGCCTTCCTGGATGGCCTGTTTCATGGTGTAGGTGTCGAAGGCAACAAACTTTTTTTCACTACCGATCCGTACTTCCGTGCCGAACAGTTCCAGCGTGCGGCCCTTGGGGGTGGCGGTGAAGCCGAAATAGCTGGCGTTATCGATCATGCGCCGCTGTTGGATGATGCGGGCGATGATTGCGTCGGAGGTTTCGGTTTCCTCCGTCGCCACGTTGGACAAGGCCATGCTCATCTGCGCCGCCGTGCGCCCGCCCTGGCTGGAATGGGCTTCGTCGATGATGATGGCGTAGCGCCGCTCGCGGTGGCTGTTGCCCAGTTCGTCCAGCACGAACGGGAATTTTTGCAGCGTGGTGATGATGATTTTCTTGCCGCCGTTGATGAAGT
>JAEUWI010000435.1 GCA_016791475.1 Candidatus Hydrogenedentota bacterium | reverse complement strand
GACTGTGAGTTCCGGATCCAGGATCACCAGGCGCGCCAGAAGCTCGGGATGGAACAGCACCGCCTTGCGGCGGGTGGCATCGAGGGTGATGACGGAACTGCGTCCCACTTCGCTGCCGGTGCCGGCGGTGGTGGGAATCGCCACAAAGGGAGCCAGGCCCGACCAGTCGGTCTCGTCATAAAAGCGCGTCAGGTCGAGTCCGGGGCGCCTCACTAGCAGCCGGGCGGCCTTGCCCGCGTCGAGGGCGCTGCCCCCCCCGATGGCGACGATCCCGTCACAGCCTTTTTCCCGGAACAGGGCGGCGGGCTTCCGGACATCGTCCTCGACCGGATTCGGATGCACTTCGGAGAAGAGGAACCAGGTGTGTCCGAGCCCCTCGGGCCCCAGGGTCGCCGAGAGCAGGCGGAAGGCGTCCGTCTGGAGCAACCCGCCATCGGTCACGACCAGGGGCCTCGAAATTCCGAGGCGGGAGAGATGGGAGGGGAGGTCGCGAAGGGCGCCCGCCCCGAACAGGGTGCGGGTCGGAAACGA
>JAEUWI010000434.1 GCA_016791475.1 Candidatus Hydrogenedentota bacterium | reverse complement strand
CTCGGCCTCGAGCAGGCCTTCGGGCAGCGCCGAGCAGTTCACCGTCACCCAGGGACCGCCGGCGCGCGCCGACAGGCGGTGGATCGCCTGCGCGATGTGCTCCTTGCCCGTGCCCGATTCACCCAGGATCAGCACGGGCACGCGTGAGGCACCGGCGATGCGCTCGGTGGTGGCCATCAGCTGCCGGAAGGCGGCCGCGTGGCCGACGGACTCCACCCCCACGCCTTCGCCCGCCTGCACGCGCCGCCAGGCCACCTCCCGGCGCAGGCGGCGCACTTCGAAGGCGCGGTCGATCAGCCCGCGCAGATCCTCCAGGTCGAAGGGCTTGTTGATGTAGTCGTAGGCACCCGACTTCAGCGCCGCGACCGCTGTGCGCACCTCGGGGTAGGCCGTCATCATCACCATCACCATGTCTTCGCCGGTGTCGGCCAGGCGGGTGATCACGTCCAGGCCGGACATGTCCGGCAGGCGCAGGTCCACCAGGGCGAGATCGACGCCCTGCCGCGCGGCCAGCGCCAGGCCGCCTTCGCC
>JAEUWI010000433.1 GCA_016791475.1 Candidatus Hydrogenedentota bacterium | reverse complement strand
GCTCGAAGAGGGTGAAGGCATCGGCGGTCGAACCGGCAAAGCCGATGACGACCTTGTGCGAGCCGACCGTGATGGCGCGGACCTTGCGCGCGGTGCCCTTCATCACCGTGTTGCCGAGGGTGACCTGACCATCACCGGCGACGACGACTTTGCCATTTTTCCGCACGGCGAGAATGGTCGTGCCGTGCATTTCGACTTTCATTTGGAATCCTGCGATTTTTTTGGGGGCGCTTTGGCGCGGGGGTGAGCGAGCGTGTGCACGCGCTGGAGCTGGTCGACAGAGACGTGGGTGTAGACCTGGGTGGTGCTGATCGACGCGTGACCGAGCAGCTCCTGGATGTGGCGGAGGTCCAATCCCCGATCGAGGAGGTGGGTGGCAAATCCGTGGCGGAGGCGATGGGGGTGGACGTGCTGGCCGACGGCGCCCTCTTTGGCGGCGCGTTCGACCAGGCGGCGCGCGGAGCGATCGGAGAGCGGGCCACCGCGATCGGCCAAGAAGACGCGGGTCTTTGCGACCGGATCGGGGTCCGGT
>JAEUWI010000432.1 GCA_016791475.1 Candidatus Hydrogenedentota bacterium | reverse complement strand
GAATACGCGTCGCGCCGGGGCGGAACCGAGAGGCACTTCGAAGCACGCTTCCAGGCGGTACGTACCGGCGGGAGCCTGGCGGTGATCCGCGATGTGACCGAAAGACGGGTGGCCGAGCTGGCCCTGCGGGAGAGCGAAGCGCGCTGGCAGTTTGCCCTCGATGGGGCCGGTGACGGGGTGTGGGACTGGAACATCCGCACCGGGCATGTCTATCGCTCGCCCCGCTGGGTCACCATGCTGGGCTACGAGGTGGGCGAAATCTCCGACACCATCGACGACTGGTCGTCCCGCCTGCATCCGGACGACCTGGCCCCCGCCCTGGCCGCCCAGGATGTCCACCTGAAGGGCGAGTCACCGCTGTTCACCCACGAAGTCCGGATGCGCTGCAAGGACGGCAGCTACAAATGGATCCGGGCCCGGGGCCTGGTGGTGGAGCGCGACCCGGACGGCCGCCCCCTGCGCATGATCGGCACCCATTCGGATATCGACGAGGCCAAGGCGCGGGAAAACCAGATCCTCGATCACAACCTCA
>JAEUWI010000431.1 GCA_016791475.1 Candidatus Hydrogenedentota bacterium | reverse complement strand
AGCATCTGTTTGTAGGAGACCAACAGCTTCTTCTTTCCGGTTGCGACTTCGACCAGGAAGATTCCGTCGTTGTCCGGCGCCGTGACGCCCGTGGTCCAGTCGAAGGATTCCGGATAGCCGGTGACGGGGCGCAAGCGCGCCAGCCGTCCGTAGTTCAAGCCGAGAAACCAGCCGCCGTTCTGGGCGACGCCGCTGTTTCCGAACGGGGTGTCCTCGTAGCGGAATTCGCGCACGCGGCGTTTCTTTTCGATGTCGTACAGGACGGCGAAGACCTGGTTGGTCCGGGGATCGCGATCGTTGAAAAACAACTGCGTATCCGGGGATTTCGGGTTCCAGTAGAACATGGTGCCCTGCTGGAAGTTCCAGGCGCGGGACTGGTCGATTACGGTAATCGCGTTGTTGCGGTGAGTGTCAATGAGGATGACGTTGGCCGCATCCTTGGCCGTGGGCATGCGGTCCTGGAACGTGGTTTCGAGGGCAACGATGTAGCGCCCGTTGCCGTTCCACGGAATGTTTTTGGCATGGCCGATATA
>JAEUWI010000430.1 GCA_016791475.1 Candidatus Hydrogenedentota bacterium | reverse complement strand
GAAGCCAGAACTTAAACTCGAAGAGATGCTCCCGATTCACCTTCGGCATTCCAGCACGAGCCGAGCCTTGAATCGCGTAGTCAGTGAAATCTTTGTTCAGAAGAAGATGAAAGAGGTAGTCGCGAGTAATTTGATCCGGAATGGGCGCGAGCGGATACATATCAGCACTACAAAGGCCTCTAAAATCAGGCCGTGCCACCTTCATGAGGTAAGGACGAATTTTGCTGTAGAGCACCATTTTTTCATCGAAGATAAATTTACCGGATATGAGCGCTTCTTTCCGAGCGGTCTTGAGGTCAATGAACACTCCGGTCTGTGATTCGATGTTTCCTGCACCGACGTGGATCAGATCGAGGAACTCCTTTTTCCGAGGATCAACGAGCACCGACGTTATTGCGCAAACGTCGCGCAGCTTCTTCTCCACCCACCCATTCCCCCGCTGAGTGAAGACGGATTGCAGATGGCTTTCGAAGAGGGCGCGGGCGTTGTGGAGGTTCTTTTCGGCGTTGGCTTTGGCGATGGCGATGCCTTCA
>JAEUWI010000429.1 GCA_016791475.1 Candidatus Hydrogenedentota bacterium | reverse complement strand
CGGGTTGGGGGTGTGCGGATCCTGGTAGATGTGGTCGATGCGCTGGGTATTGAAGCTCGAGGCGCGGCGCTTGATCCCGTGGACTTCGTAGCCTTTGGCGAGCAGGAATTCGGCGAGGTAGGAGCCGTCCTGGCCAGTGATGCCGGTGATGAGGGCGATCTTCTTCATAGGGTGTTTTTGTATTTCCGTGGCGCGGGCTGTATCGGGCCATGCGTTAGAATCCGCGCCTGGGTTGTCCGCGAGATTATCCCATCCCAAGGGGCCGGCCTGCCGTTAAACGTGAGCGGGCTGTCGACATCATGTGCTGGAACAGGAATAGAAACGATGAGTAAGGGTTCGTTGCTGATCGAGGTGGGTGCAGGTGAGCTGATCGATAAGATCACGATCCTGAAGATCAAGGCCGAGCGGATGACCGACGCGGCCAAGCTGAAGAACGTGAATCACGAGCTATCGGTGCTGAGTGCAGCGTGTGCGCAGAACCTGGCGGCGACGCCTGAGTTGGCGCGTCTCGAGGCCGAGCTGCAGACGGTGAA
>JAEUWI010000428.1 GCA_016791475.1 Candidatus Hydrogenedentota bacterium | reverse complement strand
CGGCCCCCGGCGAGTTGGTGAACCGTGCGTGGCTGCCTGTCCAGTTCGCGTCGAGCGTGAGCCATGGCAGTGCGCGCCAGAAGAGCGCCACTTCGTACCCGCTTCTGCGGGTGGCGCCAGCCGGTTCCACGGCACCCGAATCGCCCACGAAGATCAAGTCGCTGCTGACGCTCATTCGCCACAGCGTCGCAGTCATGTTGAAACGGTCCCGCTCGTAGCGCAGGCCGAGTTCGGAGCCAGTGCTGGGCACCAGCCCCGGCGCAGGACTGTCCGGCGACGTCACACCGCGCGCGTCGTTGGAGTGAAACCCACGGCCCCAGTTCGCATACACCGCTACGTTGGGTGCTAGCTTGTGCGTCAGCCCCACCTTGGGCGATGCCAACGTGTCGTTCACCGTACCGCTCCAGGCCTCCCCGGCTGCCGCCGAGGTCTTGAACCGGTAGTGGTCGCTCCGGAGACCGAACAGAAGTTCGCTGGCGTCTGTCCACCGCAGACGTGACTCGGCATAGAGCGCCGCAGACAGCTCGCGGACC
>JAEUWI010000427.1 GCA_016791475.1 Candidatus Hydrogenedentota bacterium | reverse complement strand
GACGCCGCCTTCGTCTCCGAACCCTTCGACAAGGGAAGCCTCTCGGCCGTGGCCGTCTTCGCGGAAGAGCTGGTCCTCATCACCGCGCGAGGCGGCCCCCGCATCGGCGGTGCGCAGGATCTCGCCGACCAGACGGTCGTCGCCTTTCCGCATGGCTGCTCATACCGGCGCCTGCTGGTCGACTGGTTCGCCGCGGCCGGCGTCACCCCGCGCCGGTTCCTCGACCTCGGCTCCTACCATGCTATCGTGGCCTGCGTCGCGGCCGGAACCGGCGTCGCCATCATGCCGGCGAGCGTCCTCGACAATGCCGTCATGGGCGATTCGATCCAACGCCACGAACTGCCGGAGGCGATGCGGACGAACCGGACGAACCTGGTCTGGGCGGGCGAGCCCGGCGGGCCACTGAGCGCGCTGCTGGAGCTGCTGCGGGTCGGCGCCCAGGCTGGTGCCTGCGGGCGCCATGGTCGAACAAGCAAGTCGATGCCTTGAGGCCCGCCCGGCATCCCCGCCGACGTCGACCTCCGCGAGAGGCC
>JAEUWI010000426.1 GCA_016791475.1 Candidatus Hydrogenedentota bacterium | reverse complement strand
GAAAGAACAGCCCGCGCCAACACCGGCACACCAGCAAATCGGAGGTGGCACACGATTCGGTACTCCGATTCGTGTGCCCGTCGTGGAGGGTTGCAGGCTCCCGCGGCAGAGACGACTACGTGCGATTAGTCCGCGAGGGCGTAAACCATACACACGTCCCAATGGCGCGTACGGCCCCGCCCGATGCCGCAGTCAGGACCACCTGCGGAGCAGGTGGCTTGAGGAACGCCTCTGAAAGGGGCTCGATTAGTCCACGAAGTGGACGGCATATCGTAGTCCATCGCGGCATAGCCGCAACCAAAAGACTTGAACCGCGAATGGACGCGAATTAACGCGAATAGGGCTTGTGCCCCGCAAAGCGCCCGCTCGTATAGCCACGTAGTGGCGTCATATCGTAGCCCAGGCGTGAGCGAAGCGAAGCCCGGGTTGCCCGCCCCCAACGACAGAGCCCCAGCGGGGCGGCATAGAAGAGTTCCGATTTGTGCAGGGGCAATAGTGTCACCCCTCCGGGGTTCTATTGATGTAGGAGACAAC
>JAEUWI010000425.1:294-534 GCA_016791475.1 Candidatus Hydrogenedentota bacterium | reverse complement strand
TACATTATTGGCAAATCTTGCTTCGCCGGGCTTTGTTCCATACATCTCGTGTATATAAGCCGGCTCGTCTGCAATGTTCATCACTTCAGGAACGGAGATCTGCATCTTGTACGCCATTTCATATTGCGCTATGCGGCTGAGTATTTCCGGGTCTTTGTATTCTTCGTATTGCTCCTGGTTTATTTTATTAATAGCTTCAATAGATGCTTTGCGTATGTCACGGTTGATGCCATTGGGATC
>JAEUWI010000425.1:0-284 GCA_016791475.1 Candidatus Hydrogenedentota bacterium | reverse complement strand
TTGCCACCAGAGGTAAGCACCACAAAGCCGGGCAGGTTTTTATTTTCCGTACCCAAACCATACGTTACCCATGAACCCAAACTTGGGCGGCCCTGCCTTGCCGATCCGCTGTGCATTAATAATTGTGCAGGCGCATGATTAAACTGGTCGGTGGTTACTGCATGCAGCATGGCCAGTTCATCTGCCACGGTGGAAAGATGCGGCAGGTTATCTGACAGCCACAACCCGCTTTGTCCGTGCTGACGGAAGGCAGCCTGCGGACCCAGCATCTTGGGCACACCACG
>JAEUWI010000424.1 GCA_016791475.1 Candidatus Hydrogenedentota bacterium | reverse complement strand
GGCCGTCGCGATTCTCGGCGGCGCGCTCTTCATTCTGCTCAACGCCCACTTCAGCGCGCTGAAACTGTACGAAGAGATGGCGGACGCGGTGGAGCGGCGCCAGTTGCTGGAGCGGGTGGTGAGCGATGCGGAGTTCAAGGTGCTGGCCGGCACGCTGACGGAATCGGGTGAAGTTGAAGGCCGGTACGCCGGGTATTCGTGGAGTTTTCAGGGAACGGCCACGGGCGGGACCGAAGAGGCGCCCGTGCCGTTCTACCAGGTGGATGCCGTGTTGAGGACGCCGTCGGGCGACGAGGAGCAGGTGACGTTTTACGTATTCCACATCAGCAGCAACGAGGTGCTTGAGGGCGGGACCACGGGCGCTTCCTCGGGCACGTCGGCCGGCGCCACTTCGGAGTCTTCATCGAGGCGCACTGGAACGGGAAGCGCGAGCGGTTCGGGGCGGTCGCCATGAGGGCGCGGCGCGCGATCGCTGCGGGCGCGCCGCGGTGCGGTGAGGCGGGCTTCACCCTGATTGAAATCATGGTGGCCATGAC
>JAEUWI010000423.1 GCA_016791475.1 Candidatus Hydrogenedentota bacterium | reverse complement strand
CGCGAGGCGGAAATATTTTTTGGGCGGGTTTTCCATAAAGTCTTCACGCTCCAGGTAAATTTCCCGGCTAAACGGCATTTCCCTTGTACCGCTTTGTTCGTCTTCCGGGTTGTTTTCGCCGTGCAGCATTTCGGTTTGTCCCTCGGGGTAGTTGGTGAGCACTACTTTAACGGGGTCGAACACCACCATGCGGCGCAGGGCGATCTTGTTCAGGTGTTCACGAATACAGAATTCGAGCAGCGATACTTCTATCAGGTTGTCGCGTTTGGCCACCCCAACACGGTCGCAAAAATTACGAATACTTTCCGGCGTATAGCCCCTGCGGCGGTACCCGCTTATGGTGGGCATGCGGGGGTCGTCCCAGCCCGAAACATGTCCTTCATTCACCAGTTGCAGCAGTTTTCTTTTGCTCATCACGGTATAGTTCAGGTTCAGCCGTGCAAACTCGTATTGACGTGAAGGAAAAATTTCGAGGTTGTCGATACACCAGTCGTACAACGGCCGGTGCGGTATGAATTCCAAAGTACAAATGGAGT
>JAEUWI010000422.1 GCA_016791475.1 Candidatus Hydrogenedentota bacterium | reverse complement strand
GGCGCAGCATCCGGCGCATCGCGCCCTGGATCCTGATCCCGGGCTTTTTGTGGTGGATGTTTTTCAGCGAAGGCGCGCGCGACACCTTTACGTTGCTCGGCCTGCTCTGGGAGAGCGTCCACCCGGTCAGCCGGACGATCATCGGTGTCACGCTGGGCACGGCCTTCCAGCTGGCCTTCGCGATCTCGTTCGCCATCCTGCAGTTTGTGGCGATCTTCTGGTTCATGAGCCAGACCCGGGTCGAGACCATCCGGCCCGAGGACCCGAAGTCCGTCACGTTCAAGGACTACTGGGGCCAGCCCAATCTGGTGGCACTAGTGCGCCAGTGGATCAGCCTGCTCGCCGATCGTCGCGACTTCGTCAAGATGGGCGGCAAGTACATCAACGGTATCCTGCTCTACGGCCCGCCCGGCACCGGCAAGACCATGCTGGCCAAGGCGATGGCCGGCGAGGCCGGCATCCCCTTCATCTCGATCGAAGGCTCGGGCTTCCGCGGCATGTTTTGGGGCGTGGACGTGCTTCGCATGGTCCAGTTC
>JAEUWI010000421.1 GCA_016791475.1 Candidatus Hydrogenedentota bacterium | reverse complement strand
ACGGCCCATCTCGGCGTCCCGGAGGCCCTCATCGCGACCCATGGTGCCGTCTCCGAGCCCGTCGCGCGCGCCATGGCCGAGGGGGCTCGAGCCGCCAGCGGTGCCACCTGGGCCGTCGCGGTGACCGGCATCGCCGGGCCGGGTGGGGGCACGCCCGAAAAGCCCGTCGGCACCATCCACCTCGCGGTCGCGGGGCCTGACGGCACGACCCATGTCCAGCGGCGATTCCCCTTCGATCGCGAGCGGATCCGAGTCGTGTCCGCGTGGTCCGCCCTCGACCTCCTGCGCCGCCGACTTTTTTCGGTCGACCCCGCTTGACGGTCTTGACGGGCACTGAACGCCTGTGCAGAATCCGCCCCGTCCCCTGGATGACGGAGCTCCCTCATGTGCGCACAACCCCGGGCCGCCAAGGCCACGACGACCGAGACTGCCCCCGCGCCGCGGGCTGATGGACTGCCCCCGCGCGACGCCGCTCGCGACAAGGCGATCGACGTCGCCGTCCAGACCATCGAGCGTCAGTTCGGCTCCGGCTCGAT
>JAEUWI010000420.1 GCA_016791475.1 Candidatus Hydrogenedentota bacterium | reverse complement strand
GTGGCGGGCGCCCAGTGTTCCATAAGGTGGGCCAGCAGCTTGCGGGGCTGCTCGGCCAGGCTCTCCATCCGCGCTTTGTAGAGGGGCGTCATCATGTCGAGCAGACCCCGCAGATCGCTATGCACATTGCCATCGCCCGCCACGGCAAAGAGGTCGTAGAGCATGACCGTGGTACGCGGATTGCCGCCGGTCATGGCGCGCAGGGCCTTCAGGCGTTCGGGGCGGGCGTCGAGGGCGCGGTCCATCTCGGCGGTGGCTGCCTCGCCCTGCAGCCCTTTCATGCCGAAGCTGCCGGCCAGGGCCAGCATGGCCTCGCGCATGTGGGCCACCGAGAGGGGGCGCAGCTCGACGAGCTGGAAGAAGTCGTGAAAGGCATCCTGGTACTGGTGCTGGGCTTCGAGGGCCTGGTAGCTGGCGCCGAGCCAGAAGATGCCTTTTTCGTGGGACAAGGTCTTGCGCAAACGCCACAGGGGCGTGGCGCCAGCGTCGCGGATGCTCACACCCTTGCGGTCGCTGCGCAGGCTGCCGCCACCGGC
>JAEUWI010000419.1 GCA_016791475.1 Candidatus Hydrogenedentota bacterium | reverse complement strand
TCGCCGCCGGCAAGGCGGGCGTTGGGTTTGCCCTGCCGAATGAGCTGACGGGTCCAGGTCTGCTCGACCCGCTTTCGCACGCTGGCGGTGGATTCGCCGGCCGCAGCGGATTGCAGGTCGGAGGCGGGCAGGGCGGGCACTTCGAGGAGCAGATCGATGCGATCGAGGAGTGGCCCGGAGAGCTTGTTGCGGTAGCGGGCGATCTGGTCAGGCGAGCACCGGCAGCGCCCGTCCGGGTGGCCGTGATAGCCGCAGGGGCAGGGGTTCATGGCGGCCAACAATTGGAAACGGGCCGGAAATTCGGCGCGGCGTGCGGCCCGGGAGATGGTGATGTGGCCGGTTTCCAGCGGTTCGCGCAGGGCCTCAAGGACACGCCGATCAAATTCGGGCAGCTCATCCAGAAAGAGCACGCCGTTGTGGGCAAGGCTGATCTCGCCCGGCCGGGGTGTGCCACCACCCCCCACCAGGGCGGCGCTTGAGGCCGAATGATGCGGTGACCGGATCGGGCGGGCTCCCCAGAGCTCGGGCCGGAAGCT
>JAEUWI010000418.1:289-537 GCA_016791475.1 Candidatus Hydrogenedentota bacterium | reverse complement strand
CCATGGCCTGCAAGCTGCGTGTCAGCGACGGGTTGCCTTCGCGTCGGGCGAGCAGCTTCGCGAGGCCGAAGTCAGCGATCTTGACGCGACCACTCCGCGTGAGGAGCACGTTCTCCGGCTTGATGTCCCGGTGAACGACGCCCTCGTGGTGCGCGTACTCGAGTGCGGTGCACATCTGCATCACGATCGGGAGCGCACGGCCGGATTCGATGGCACCTTCCTCCAGCACTTGACGGAGGTTGGGACCG
>JAEUWI010000418.1:0-279 GCA_016791475.1 Candidatus Hydrogenedentota bacterium | reverse complement strand
AGCTGAGCCAGCGCCCGGCCTTCCCGGGCGAAACGATCCTCGAAGTCCGAGTCGGCATCTGCCCGCACCCAGAGGATCTTCAGAGCGACCTTCCTGTTGAGGCCCTTCTGACGCGCTTCGTAGACAGCGCCCATGCCGCCCTGGCCGATGAGCCGCAGGATTTCGAGTTGGGGGAAGAGGGGTTGGAGTTCCTCCGGAGTAGGCGGGGGAACGGCGGGCTCATCGGGGCCCGTAACGAAATGCTGCGGGGCATCGACGCCGAGTGCCGCGAGGCACTTG
>JAEUWI010000417.1 GCA_016791475.1 Candidatus Hydrogenedentota bacterium | reverse complement strand
AGCGCTCGCCCAATCGGGTGTGGCGATTGTTTTTGTTTCGAGCGAAATGGAGGAGGTGCTGCACCTGCCGGACCGTGCGCTGATCCTGCACGAAGGAAAGCTGAGCGGCGAGTTGCAGCACGACATGCTGACGGAGGAGGCGGTCATGCACCTGGCGACGGGAAATACGGCGGCGTAATGTAGGATAGGCGTCCCGCCTGTCCTGATAGCCGGGACGGCTATCCTGCATTCAGGCAGGCGTCCCGCCTGTCCCGATAGCTGGGACGTCTATCCTGCATGTTGAGACAGCCGGGACGGCTGTCCTACATTAGGAACAGGAGAATCCCTGAACGGATGAAGAAGACATTGGGTATATTCGGCCTGCTTGTGGTGGTGTGCGCCTTTACCGCCATAAACAGCCCCAACTTTCTCTCGGCCTACAACATGCAGAACACCTTCCGCTGGACGGGGCTCTACGGCGTGATCGGCGTCGGCGCGGCGCTGGTGATCATCACCGGCGGCATCGACCTCTCCATCGGCGCCGTGGTGGGCCTTGTC
>JAEUWI010000416.1 GCA_016791475.1 Candidatus Hydrogenedentota bacterium | reverse complement strand
ACAACGTAGTTGCCTCGTTGTTTGTCGAACCAAGCACTCTTGACCTGAACTTTGATGAAAACCTCATCAACCTCGAAGACCAAGTCATAAGGCATCCTGTCTCCGATAGGTTGAAGAACTTCCCAGCCGCGCTTCAATGCTTGAAGAACGGCTGCTTGTTCAGCTATGTCACCTGTGAGCTTTGTGCTCATTTTCAATTCTGCGGAATTTCGAGCCCAACGAGCTACCAGGCTGCTCCACCCCGCGTCAAAAGGAAGGCGTGAATGTAGAGGCCGATCCCAGTTTTGTCAACAGGGGCTTCGGAAATTTCTTTTCTATGGCCGGGCCGGGTTCTTATCCGCCGATGACACCGGCCACGCCGCAGCTCAGGCAGCGATAAAGCGTTCCGGCGCGTTCGGGAAACACCTGCACTTTGGCGGGGCCGCAGGTGTGTTCGACGTTCACTTCAAACAGCGAGTAATACTGATCGTCGCCAATGTCCATCAACGCATCGAAAATCGCCTGCTCAGCCATTGTGTTGCGATCAACGGCTTGAAA
>JAEUWI010000415.1 GCA_016791475.1 Candidatus Hydrogenedentota bacterium | reverse complement strand
GGAGTTGGAGGAACCCTACACCCGGCTGCATTTGGATGCACGATGCGGCCCCTATGTGGTGATCTCCGTCACCGACACCGGCAGCGGGATCCCGCACGAGATCATCGAAAAGATTTTCGAGCCCTTTTTCACCACCAAAGACTCGGGTCGTGGCACCGGGCTGGGTCTCTCGACGGTGCTCGGCATCGTCAAGGGGCATGGGGGCTTTCTCAACGTCTATAGCGAGCCGGGCAAAGGAACCCGTTTCACCGTCTACCTCCCAGCACTGGCGACCGAGAGGCAAATCACCGTTCAGAAACAAGATCCCGTTCGTTGGTCCGGAAAAGGGGAGTGTGTGCTGGTCATCGACGATGAGAGTTCATTCCGAGATATCACGAAGTCCATCCTCGAGCGCTACAATTACCGCGTTCTCACTGCCAGCGAGGGATCCGGCGCCTTGGCACTGGTGGCTCAGCACCGGGGAGAAATCGCCCTGGCCATCACCGACATGATGATGCCCGAGATGGATGGGGCCACGACTCTCAAGGCCCTCCATAAG
>JAEUWI010000414.1 GCA_016791475.1 Candidatus Hydrogenedentota bacterium | reverse complement strand
AGGGCGAGCTGGCCGGAGTCGTAGTGGAGGATGATGGCGGCCTGCTCATCGACGCCGGTGCTGCCGAGTTCGGCGGCGGAGAGGATGTGTTTGGGTTGGCCGAAGAGGGCTGAGGCGAGCGAGAGCGGGTAGATGCCCACGTCGAGGAGCGCACCGCCGCCGTAGGCCGGATTGAAGAGCCGCCCTTCGGCATTCACCGAGGTGCGGAAGCCGAAATCGGCGGTCAACATGCGGACTTCGCCGATGACACCCTGCGCGACCAGTTCACGGGCGCGGATGATGGCGGGCAGGTAGCGGCTCCACATGGCTTCCATGAGGAATATTTTTTTCTGGCGGGCGAGGGCGATGACCACTTCGGCTTCCGCTGCGTTGATGGTGAAGGGTTTTTCGCAGAGCACGGCTTTACCTGCTTCGAGGCAGAGGATGGTGTTGGGTTTGTGAAAGGGGTGAGGGGTGGCGATGTAGATGGCGTCCACCTGCGGGTCGTGGGCGAGGGCTTCGTAGCTGGGATGACGGGTGGGGATGTTGTAGGTGTCGGC
>JAEUWI010000413.1 GCA_016791475.1 Candidatus Hydrogenedentota bacterium | reverse complement strand
GGACACCGACCAGTTCCCCAACAACGTGCCCGAGACGGCGCTGGCGCTGTACCACGTGCTGCAGGCCGGCGGCCTGGGTTCGGGCGGCCTGAACTTCGACGCCAAGGTGCGCCGCCAGTCCATCGACGCGGCCGACCTCTTCCACGGCCACATCGGCGGCATGGACGTCTGCGCGCAGGGCCTGCTGGTCGCCGAGAAGATGATCAACGACGGCCGCCTCAAGGCCGCTGTCGACGCCCGCTACGCCGGCTGGGACACCGCCGCCGGCCAGGACATCCTCGCAGGCCGGCGCTCGCTGAGCGACCTCGCCGACGAGGTGCTGACCCGCAACACCGACGTGGCGCCCGTCTCCGGCCGCCAGGAGGTGCTGGAGAACCTCGTCAACCGCTTCTGCGCCTGACGCGCCGAAGGGCCCACCCCAAACCCGCCCGCGCCGAGCCGCCATGACGAGGACCTCCGCTCCTTCGCCCTGCGCGCGCCCGCCGCGGCGATGTTGACCCGCCGAACCGCAGTCCCACAGAGACACACCACAACAAGGA
>JAEUWI010000412.1 GCA_016791475.1 Candidatus Hydrogenedentota bacterium | reverse complement strand
CACTAACCGGACAGGCTTTACACACCAGCAGCAACTTGAAGGGCAGTGCAAGAGGGGTAACGAAAGGAGAAAGGGAGGGAACCTGGCGAGACCGAATGAGGGACCTGAACTACGAGCTGAAGCAGCTCTGCCGCCGCAACCGGGACGGCAGCTTCGCCACGCAGCGCGACCGCGAGCGTGTGCTCGACCTCGTGGCCAACCAGCTACAGGAGGCAGGCTTTCGGCATCTGAGCGCCACGAGCCTGAAGCCCAAGCATGTGGAAGGCCTGGTGGCGCGCTGGCAGGCCGAGGGCCTGGCCGTCGGCACCATCAAGAACCGCATGGCCGAGCTGCGCTGGTGGGCCGAGAAGATCGGCAAGCAGAACGTCATCGCGCGCGACAACGCGCACTACGGGATCGGCCACCGGCAATTCGTCGCCCAGGTCAGCAAGGCGCGGGAACTGAGCGATACCGAGCTCGCACGAATCACCGATCCGTACACGGCCATGGCACTGCGGCTGCAGGCTGCTTTCGGTTTGCGCCGCGCGGAGTCGATCAAGAT
>JAEUWI010000411.1 GCA_016791475.1 Candidatus Hydrogenedentota bacterium | reverse complement strand
CTCCGCGACGGCGAGCTGTGCGTCTGCCACATTGTCGACGTGTTGGGCGTGCCGCAGCCCAAGGCCTCGCGGCATCTGGCCTACCTGCGCCGCGCCGGCCTGGTCCTGGCCCGTAAGGAAGGACAATGGAGCTACTATCGCCTGGCGCCGGCCCGCGGCGCCGTGCATCAGAAACTTCTGGAATGCCTGAGTTGCTGTTTTGACGAAGTGCCCGAGCTGGCCAAGGACGTTCGCCTGGCCTCGCGCAAACGGTGTTGCAGCTAGGCTCTTTTTTTAACCAAATATATTCGCCTGAGCGTATGCAAAAGTTCCGCGTCCTGTTCCTGTGTACGGGCAATTCCTGCCGCAGCCAGATGGCCGAGGGCTGGGCCCGGCATCTGCACCCCGACACGATCGAGGCCTACTCGGCCGGCACTGCGCCGACGACGCTCAACCCCCGGGCCGTGCAGGTCATGGCCGAGGCGGGCGTCGACATCGCCAACCGGGAGTCGAAGCACGTCGACGACCTGGCCGGCCTGGAGTTCGACTACCTGATCACGGTC
>JAEUWI010000410.1 GCA_016791475.1 Candidatus Hydrogenedentota bacterium | reverse complement strand
AAAAAAGCAGGTTCTGGCGGCGGGCGGGCAGGCGGTCGAGCAGGCCGGTGAGTTGCACGCGGAAACCGAGGTTGAGCATTTCGTCCACCTCGTCTATGACCAATTGCCGCACCGACGACAGCAACAGGAAACGGCTCAGGGCCATGTCGAGCACGCGGCCCGGCGTGCCCACGAGGATGTCCACGCCCGCCTGCACGGCCAATTTCTGGGTGTTGATGTTCACGCCGCCGTACACGGCCAGCGTCCGCACGGACATGTACGTCGTGAGTTTCTGTATTTCGCCGGCCACCTGGATGGCCAGTTCGCGCGTGGGCACGAGGATGAGCACACGCGGGTCTTTTTGTTTGGAAAACGCCAGTTGGCGCAGGATGGGCAGCAGGTACGCGTAGGTTTTGCCGGTGCCCGTTTGGGCGATACCGACCACGTCGCGGCCCGACATGACAACCGGGAAGGCCTTTTCCTGAATTGGCGTGGGTTGAGTGAGGCGGAGGTCGCGCAGGGCGTTGAGGAGCGGGGTGCTGAGGTTCAGCGTATCGAATGTG
>JAEUWI010000409.1 GCA_016791475.1 Candidatus Hydrogenedentota bacterium | reverse complement strand
GACTGGAAATCTCGGAACGGATCCGTCGAGAAAGACACACATCATGCAAGCCCCCTTCCCCCAGCGCTGCTTCCCCCGGCATGCCTTTACCCTGATCGAACTGCTGGTGGTCATCGCGATCATCGCCATCCTTGCGGGCATGCTCCTGCCCTCCCTGGGCCAGGCCAAGGGCGCGGCGCAGCGCATTGCCTGCGTGAATCAGGTCCGGCAGCTCGGGCTGGCCTCGACCCTGTACGCCGGGGACAACGGCGGCGAATTCCCGGAGCGCAGCAGCGCCGCCCGCTGGCCGGAACGGCTCCTGCCCTATTTCAAGACCGTGAAAATCCTCGCCTGCCCGAGCGACCTTGGCCGGGATGGATCCTCCGGGCAGTGGGGCAATCGTCCCGCCAGCGGCATCAACGACACCAACCTGATCGCCGACTCCGCGCCGCGCTCAAGCGCCGCGAAGGTGAAGAGCCCGCCGAACTTCGGCGCGAGCACGCGCGAGAGTAGCCCGAACTCGCCCATGCACAGGGCGACCGTCGGCTTGACGCGTTCGGCAAG
>JAEUWI010000408.1 GCA_016791475.1 Candidatus Hydrogenedentota bacterium | reverse complement strand
AAGGCAGCGAGCCCGAGAGCAAATATCTCGCCTGGGCCAAGAGCGCCGGCGGCAATGTCAAGCTGACGTCCGATCCTATCGCGGCTGTCGAGGGCGTTGACTGCATCGTCACCGATACGTGGGTTTCAATGGGGCAGGAAGGCCGTGCGCGCGGCCACAATGTGTTCATGCCCTATCAGGTCAATGATGCCCTGATAAAGCACGCGCATCCCGATGCCCTGTTCATGCACTGCCTGCCTGCCCATCGCGGTGAAGAAGTAACGGATTCCGTTATTGACGGGCCGCACTCGGTCGTTTTCGATGAAGCCGAAAACCGGTTGCATGCGCAAAAAGCCATTCTAGCCTGGTGTCTCGAAGGAGGTCGCCCGCGTGTCTGATATGCCTGACATCACCAAGCGCTCCGACGAATACGTCTTCGCCGGGGATGATGCGGTTGTGCCGTTCCAAGTCGAGACACTCGATGCACGCGGCCGTGCGGTGCAATTGGGTGCGACGCTGGACGATATTCTCAGCCGACACGACTACCCGGAGCCGGTTGCAAAGC
>JAEUWI010000407.1 GCA_016791475.1 Candidatus Hydrogenedentota bacterium | reverse complement strand
GATCTCGCCTGCGGCCTCGCCGAAGGCCTTGAGGCAGATCTTCATCGCGCCCAGTTCGACATCAGACGGATCGATCATGGCGACCTCCGTCTTGTCGATGCGCCCCTCCTTCACGCGCATCCAGTTGCCGTACAGCGCATGGAAGGCGTCCTGGCAGCGTCGCGAGCAGAACACCCAGTCGAGTACGTAGCGGCGCGGATCGGCGGTCTTGAACCGGCCATCGGTGTGGCCGTAGCCGCGCGCCTGTCGTTTGCAGACCCAGCATTTCACGCCCCCTCCTCGAGTTCATCGAGCAGCAGGCCCAACTGCAGGGCAGCGCCAGCAAAGGCGGCCTCGCAGCGGCGCTTGAAGTCGGGATAGCTCATCGAGCTGCGCGCAATCGCCGTGACCGCGTGAATCTGCGATTCCAAATGCGCGAGTCCCTGATCGGACAGCCACTGGTGGTGCTTCTGCGAGATGCCCTTGCGATTGCGGATCTCGCCCAGCAAGTCTTCCGGCAGCACCGGCCCGTAGACCCAGCGCAGCGTGATCTGGCCGACGACGT
>JAEUWI010000406.1 GCA_016791475.1 Candidatus Hydrogenedentota bacterium | reverse complement strand
GATGTCGAGGCATTTCTCACGGTCGCCGTGCATGGCGTGGGCGGTGAGGGCGATGATGGGGAGCGAATAACCTTCCGAGCGGATGATGCGTACGGCGGAGTAGCCGTCCATCTCGGGCATCTGCATGTCCATGAGGACGACGTGGAAGGGGGAGCGGCCCGGCCGAGCGGCGTCGCGGATGGCCTCGACGGCCTTGCGGCCATTGTCGACGGTGGTGACAGAGGCGCCCGCGCGGCCGAGCATGTGCCCGATGAGGCGTTGGTTGTCGGCGCCGTCCTCGGCGAGGAGGATCTGGAGTCCGTCGAGGGTGCCGGCGCTGCGCGCACTGGGGGCGGCGGGGTCGGCGATGCGGAGTGCTTCGAGGTCGCGGCCCGGGTGGATCATGGAGACGCCGGCGAGGGGCCCGGTGGCGAGGGTGAAGGTGAAGGTGGAGCCGCGGGCGGGCGCGGACTCGACGGTCATGGTGCCGCCGAGCATTTCGACGAGGCTCTTGGAGATCATGAGGCCTAGGCCGGTGCCGCCGAAGCGGCGGGTGGCGCTGGAGT
>JAEUWI010000405.1 GCA_016791475.1 Candidatus Hydrogenedentota bacterium | reverse complement strand
TGTTGCGTTCGCTGATCCCCAGAACAGCAGCCACCTGCGCACGGTTTCCGGCATGCCGGATCAGGCTCTGGCGCAGGCATTCG
Source organism: Candidatus Hydrogenedentota bacterium (assembly GCA_016791475.1). Classification (NCBI taxonomy): domain Bacteria; kingdom Pseudomonadati; phylum Candidatus Hydrogenedentota; species Candidatus Hydrogenedentota bacterium. The sequence continues at coordinate 463 of JAEUWI010000405.1, read as the reverse complement.
CGCTCCACATCGGCCAGTTTCGGCTGGTGTTCGAAGGCGTAGATCACGGCGTCGTCCCGGCGCGACAACAGCGGCCCGAAATGTTCCGGCCGGATACGCTCGTCCCGGCCGGCCAGGATCGCCGCCCGTTCGATCAGGTTGCGCAGTTCGCGCACATTGCCCGGCCAGTCGTAGGCAACCAGCAGTTTTTGCGCCTCGGCAGTCAGCTTGCGTTCGATGCCGCGCGAGAAGCGTTGCAGGAAATGCATGGCCAGCAAGGGAATGTCGTCGCGCCGCTCGCGCAGGGGCGGCACCTGAATGACGAAACTGGCCAGCCGGAAATAGAGATCGCTACGAAAACTGCCGACCTGGCTCAGTTCGGCCAGGTCACGGTTGGTGGCCACGACGAAGCGCACGTCGGCCTTCAGCGTCTTCGCTCCGCCGACCCGTCGGAAGGTGCTTGTCTCCAGCACCCGCAGCAGCT
>JAEUWI010000404.1 GCA_016791475.1 Candidatus Hydrogenedentota bacterium | reverse complement strand
CCAAGGCGAGAAAAAAATCCGTCGCAAAATCTAACACGCAAGTGTAATCCCAAAAAGCCCAAAATACAACAACCAATACTCCCCATACTCCCACCATAAATCCTAATCATCCCCAACATCAAAATCCCCCAGCATAAAAATCCACAAAAATCCCTAACCCTACCAACCCCCACACCATCAATAACAATAATAATTTTAACCTCCTGCCCACTAATAGCAGTACTAAAAAAAATAAAAAAAATACACCAGCAATTTCCCTCACCCTCACCCTCACCCTCCCCGAAACAATTAACTAAATACCAGCAAGATAGCCAATTCAATGAATAATGTATACTTGGATTCATAATCCTCTCGATTTGTTAATCCTCTGTAATAGATGTATTAGGCTAATGAACAAAATAATACAAATATAACAGATGGTATTAATAATAATAGTATGAAGCAAGTCCTTGGGCGAAGAGGATTAAACAGTAAAATATAAAAACGGGTTAATAATACTAGCAATAACACCAACAATATTAATAGTAATGCATCGAATATCCAATAG
>JAEUWI010000403.1:284-547 GCA_016791475.1 Candidatus Hydrogenedentota bacterium | reverse complement strand
AGGGCAATTCCCAAATCTGTAAACGCCGCTCGGCGGTGGGTCTCGCCAGCGCTTTTATCCCCGCCATCTCGCTCCGAGCCCGGCACCCTTTCTTTTGAATCGTTGGGAGAAGGAGAAGGAGAAGGAGAAGGAGAAGGAGAAGGAGTTGCGCGGTCGTTGAACGAACGTATAACGGTCGTTGAACGAACGTCGAACGCCGCTTCAACGCCCGTCGAACGATCCTGGAGGGACCCGCCCGCCTTCAGGCGCTGGAATTCCTCGGC
>JAEUWI010000403.1:0-274 GCA_016791475.1 Candidatus Hydrogenedentota bacterium | reverse complement strand
TGCTCGCACAATGACTTGAAAATGTCTGGGTGAGTTTTCGCCATCCGCGAAAACCGGGCTTTGTCGCCGCGGCTGACCGCGGCGGCCACCCAAGGGTTGTGCTGCTGCCACTCGTGGAGGAGATACCCGCGTTCCGTTTGATCCAGCCAGCCGAGCGTGCCGAGCGTCGCCACGAACAAGCCCGGTTCGCCCGGCCACTGCGCGGCGATCTCGATATCTTCTTCGTCCAACGGCCGTTGGACGACCGTTGAACGGCCGTTCGCGCCGCCGAGGT
>JAEUWI010000402.1 GCA_016791475.1 Candidatus Hydrogenedentota bacterium | reverse complement strand
AACATACTGGCCCCAGCGAATATGTTTGCGATATCGATAAATGTGCGGCATAGTGGCCCCCAATTGAATTTATGGTAAACGCTCCAGACCCGTCCAGAGGCTAGCACAGCCATGCGACCAGGTCAACTGGACTTCCAGACGGTCTTCGCGCCCGAATTTCTGATTCAAGCTGGGACTCGTTTCCGAGCCCCCTGCCTGTCATTGCCCACAAGTATTGCTGGTTATGGCGCTGTGAAAGTTAGGGTTCATCCGATTTTGCGGATACTTGGGCATTCTCAGCGCAACTTTGTAGCAGGCTTCTCCGAACCATAGAGCATAGGAATCAGGACCGTCGGAACACTACTCGCCGTACCGGAGCATCGTATTCTGGTGGACTTCCTCGGCCCGAAGGGCCAGCGCAGCTTTCAGCCCTGGGCAACGCCCAGGGTAAGTTGCCACCTTGCTTTCGCGCCCTGTAAGGGCAGTGCAGTTTCCCTGCGCCGTGACCCTCGGTCGAGAACTGCGTTGCCCTTTCAGGGCGTACGAATCGGATGATCTCATATCCCCA
>JAEUWI010000401.1 GCA_016791475.1 Candidatus Hydrogenedentota bacterium | reverse complement strand
ACCCTATCCCGATGGCGGCGAAATCGTCGTCTCCGACTTCTGGCCCCGGTGGCACGCCCCCTCCCGGAAGATCCTCGGCATCGGCCACACTGTCCGCTACCTCGATAACCGCGTTGTCGCCGGCAAGAACCCGCGCAGCACCGCGTACTCGACCTACGATCCCGCCACCCGCTCCTGGACCCCTTGGAAAACCCTCGACGTCCCCGCCGGCTCCAACCTTGTCTCCAGTGGCGCCGGCAGCGTCGGCCGCCACGACCTGCCCAACGGCGACATCCTCCTGCCCGTCTACGCCAACCCCGTCCGCGATGGCAAGGCCCTGCCGTCGCTGGCCAGCGTCATTCGCTGCCGCTTCGACGGCACGACCCTGCGCTTTGTCGAGCAGGGCAACGAGATGACCGTGCCCACCGGCCGCGGCTTCGGCGAACCTTCCCTCGCCGCGTTCCAGGGCCGCTACTTCCTCACGCTCCGCAACGACGACTACCTGGCCATCGCCCGCGGCAAGGACGGTCTCCACTTTGAAGAACCGCGCAAAGTGAAGTTCGATGACGG
>JAEUWI010000400.1 GCA_016791475.1 Candidatus Hydrogenedentota bacterium | reverse complement strand
CACGCCGACCTCGACCTGCGCCAGCGAGAAGGCACGGTCGACCTCGAGCTCGTCGGCGTACTCGCCGGCCAGCATGACCCGGCCCTGGTCGTCGAGCTCGGCCCGACCGCTGGCGATGCCATGCCGTGCGAAGGCCTGCTGGATGGCCTGCAGGTGGCGTGCCGTCAGCGGCGAGGCCGCGGCCGGCGTCGTCTGCGCCTGCGGTGCCGACACCGGCAGCAGGCTCGCGCCGAGCGGCCACGCCGCCCAGCACAGCGCGGCGACCCAGGGGCGCACCTGCGACCAGGGACAGCTGAAGCTCGCTCTCATGGAGGTGGCCTTCGGCTCATGGGGTCGCGCGCTCAGCCCTTCTTGATGACGACTTCACGCGCCGCCTGGTCCTCGCGCCCCAGCGCGGCGACCTTGAAGGTCACGCGGTAGCGGCCTTCGGCGACTTCCCGGGGCATGCCGGTGTGGCCCTCGCTGCGCCGCGTGCCCAGCGCCGCGGTGATCGGCGTGTCCTCGTGGCCGAGTTCCTGCCAGGCCTTGGTCTCCGGGTTGAAGTAGTGC
>JAEUWI010000399.1 GCA_016791475.1 Candidatus Hydrogenedentota bacterium | reverse complement strand
GGTGGTATGAGGAAGGCCCCGATATGGGGCCGAATTATTTCTGCTGTCATATACACGCCTGGAACCCTGCCTTAGTCCACGAAGTGGACGACAGAACTTAGCCCAGGGTAGAGCGAGGTACGAGCGGAACCCTGGGTTGGCCGCCCCCAACGCCAACGAACCCGCGAAGCGGGTGACGGAAAGCCTCTGGCAACAGCGAGACACCGTTCCGTCGCCCCGGCCTTGGCTCATCTGTCGGAGGCCGGCAGACCGAGGGTTCCGCTCCGCTCCATCCGCCGCCAGTTGAATCAAGTCTTTGGTCTCAGCGTCAAGCCGGATACCCAGGCGCGCGTTTTTCATGGAGACTTCCATTTGTGACTTCGCTCTGGTAAGAAGTCTGACCAGATTAGAATTCCCAGGTTGCGGGAGTGCCACACGCGCCTGTCTCCCGCGCAGTACGCTACTTCGAGCGTTGCGCAACCGCACTCGCCACCCGAACTCAAGACTGAAGCGGGGCAAGTAATTTGACCACACTACTAAGTATAGCACCCCCTCCGGAAACTCGCCACAC
>JAEUWI010000398.1:258-550 GCA_016791475.1 Candidatus Hydrogenedentota bacterium | reverse complement strand
ACTTCCGGACTGACAAAGCGTTCACATATCACGACCGGTACGAACTTTGATCGACCGAAAGCCAACAGATAGACCATGAAACAAGCATTCGGATACTTCGCCATGGGCCTCGCTGGAGCGGTGCTCGCACTGGGAGGCCACGAACTGCTCCGCACGGAGAACACAACGGTAAGCACACCACCACCCGCTCCGGTGAAATACGTGAGCCTACCGGGTCCGAACGGTGTGGCTACCACAGCGCTCGATTTCACCTACGCCGCGGAGAACACCGTGAATGCCGTGGTGCACGTGA
>JAEUWI010000398.1:0-248 GCA_016791475.1 Candidatus Hydrogenedentota bacterium | reverse complement strand
ACCACGGAGACCGCCGTGAACGTGCGCGACCCCTTCGCTGACTTTTTCTGGGGCTATCGCGCTCCGCAACAGCAGCAACTCCGCCAAGGGGCCGGTAGCGGGGTCATCGTGAGCAGCGATGGTTACATCGTCACGAACAATCACGTGATCGAAGGTGCCGACAAGATCCAGGTGCACTTGAACGATCGTCGCATGTTCGAAGGTCAGGTGATCGGTCGTGACCCGAGCACCGATCTGGCGCTGCTGAA
>JAEUWI010000397.1 GCA_016791475.1 Candidatus Hydrogenedentota bacterium | reverse complement strand
CCTGCAGCGAGTTTCCGCCCCCGGAATGACTCAGGCGCGCGGCGGCAGCGGCACGAACGCCGACGTTCACCGGATGTAGTCGCGATAGCCGGGCTTGCTGCTGGAGAGGTGCGCGTCGAGCATCGCCACCCCCGAGACCTTCAGCAGCAAGAAGGTCATCAAGAGGGGGGCGAAGACGGTGGCCCAGCCGAGCGGCTGATCCAGCGCGCAGATCCAAAGCCCCCAGCCGAGCACACACTCCCCGAAGTAGTTCGGGTGGCGCGTGTAGCGCCAGAGCCCAGTGTCGAGCACGCGGCCGCGCATGGCTGGATTCCGTTGGAAGGCGAGCAGCGGGGCGTCACCGATCGCCTCGAAGGCGAAGCCGACCACGAACAAGGCAAGGCCGATCCAATCGACGGGGGTCATGACGTCGGTGGCGGGCGCGCTCGCCGAGAGCTGGAGGGGCGCGGAGATCACGAACGCCAGGCCACCCTGCAGCAGGAACACTTGGAAAAAGCTCAGCCACCAGTAGCGCTCCGGCCCATAGCGCTGGCGGAACGCGGCGTAGCGCG
>JAEUWI010000396.1 GCA_016791475.1 Candidatus Hydrogenedentota bacterium | reverse complement strand
CAAGGAATGTGCGTTGCCTGGCCGGCGCGCATTAAAGACGCCGGCGGCGTGCGTAACCAGTTCCACCACATGATCGACGTGGCGCCGACAATTCTCGAGGTATGTAAGATTGCGGCGCCGGTGACCGTCGACGGCATCAAACAGCGGCCGATCGAGGGCGTAAGTATGGCTTACACATTCGATGCGGAAAGCGCGGCGGCGCCCACTCGTCGCCGGACGCAGTATTTCGAAATGTTCGGCAATCGCGGCATTTATCACGACGGTTGGTACGCGAACACGAGGCCGATTTCGCCGCCTTGGAACTTGGGAGCGACGCCCGATCCCGACGTCGTCGGCAGTTACCAATGGGAACTGTTCAATCTCGAGGAGGACTGGACGCAAAGCCGCGATCTTGCCGCCGAGCACCCGCAAAAGCTCAAGCAACTACAGGCCGTATTCATGGAAGAGGCCGAGAAATATCGCGTGTTCCCGCTCGATAATTCCTTGGCGACGCGAATGGTGACACCCCGCCCCAGCACGACGGCCGGACGCGATGAGTTCGTATACCGAAGC
>JAEUWI010000395.1 GCA_016791475.1 Candidatus Hydrogenedentota bacterium | reverse complement strand
CCGAGTGCACCGTGCCGAGGAACAGCCCCGGGCGCGGCTGCTGCCGAATCTCGCGGGCGTAGTCGTAGAGCCAGTCGACCATCGTTCCCGGCGCAAGAAGGCAATCGCCATACTCGCTGCCGAGTTGCTCAAGCGCGGTCGCGAAGAAATCCCGCCAGACCGGATCCGCGGTCAGCTCGCTGGCGTGCTGCGCTAGCGCCGCAGCAGCGAGCGAAGGCACGGCAAGGGCACGCAGATGCGCGACCAGGCGGACGAAGGGACGCTGCCGGGTGAGCGGCAAGCCGTTCTGCTTGTCCGCCGCAAGGAAATACGGAATGCCTTTGCGCTCGCACAAGGCCTGCACCGGCCACAGGTAGCGGTGACTGCGCGCCAGCACTGCCACACCCTGCCAGTGATCCCGCACCTCCAGTGCCCGGAGCCGGTCCAACTCTGCGATTACAGCCTGGGCCTGGAGGTTGCCGCAGTTGCGGTCCGCCCCCGGAATGCGAAGCCGGAGCACGCTGCCGCGCCGCTCGGGATCGAGCGCTTCCCACGCGCCGCCCGCCGGCCCGG
>JAEUWI010000394.1 GCA_016791475.1 Candidatus Hydrogenedentota bacterium | reverse complement strand
CCAATCGGGCAGCTCCTTGGGCTTGGGGGCGAGCTTCGTGCCGGGCGGAACCACGCCCAGTGCAATCTGCTTGGCCAACGTCTGCTCGCGCAGTTTGTTCCAACCCATGTCGAACTTGCCGCGATACTTGTCGATCCACTCGCGCGGCGCGTGATGGGGCGCGTGTGTGGCGCCGGTCGCAAAGTACATCATGAACGGCTTGTCAGGCGTGAGCGCTTGTTGCGTGCGCATCCAGGCGATGGCCCGATCGGTCATGTCGGTCGTGAAGTGATAGTGCGCATCGTTCGCCGGCTTGCGCATGGGAACCGTGCCGTGAAAGATCAGCGGATCCCATTGGTTCGTCTCGCCGCCAATGAAGCCGTAGAACTCGTCAAAGCCCGAGTGCGTGGGCCAGCGCGCGAGCGGGCCACTGACGCTGACTTCCCAGGGGGGCGTCTCGTGATACTTGCCGAAGGCAGCGGTCGAAAAGCCGTTGAGCCGCAGCACCTCGGCCATCGGCGTGATGGCGAGCGGCCGCACACCGGTGTTGCCCGGAAAGGCGGTGGCCAGCTCC
>JAEUWI010000393.1 GCA_016791475.1 Candidatus Hydrogenedentota bacterium | reverse complement strand
GAAGGGGCATTCCCGTTTCTTCCTGATCATTACCACCGTATCCGGTGCCGTGACCGGGGTGGGCATCTGGTTCTCCATATCCCTTGTCAGTCCGGACGGCACGGCTTCTCTCATCCAGAGTTTTACCCTGGCCTGGGCCCTTGAATACTTGTTCTTTGTCGCTGAACTGGCCACCGCCTTTGTCTACTATTACACCTGGGATCGTGTTTCCAAAGAGACACACCTTCTGCTTGCCCGGTTGTACATGGTTTTCTCGATTATGACCCTGGTCATCATCAACGGTATCATCACCTTCATGCTTACGCCCGGTAAATGGATTGAAAGCCATAACTGGCTGGACGGTTTCTTGAACCCCACCTATTTCCCGGGACTGATCATTCGTATGCTTATCATGGCTGCCATAGCCGGTATGTATGCCCTGGTTACTTCCTCCCGCATTCCCGATCCGCATTTCCGGACATACATGGTGCGCTTTTGTGCCAAATGGTTGATCCCGATTTTCCTGCTTGGACCGATTGTCTCTTTCTGGTACCTCAATCAGATTCCCCAGGCAGC
>JAEUWI010000392.1 GCA_016791475.1 Candidatus Hydrogenedentota bacterium | reverse complement strand
TGCACCTCAAGACGGCGGTGACGCGCGTGGCGGAGGACCTGCTCCTCGTGAATCCGGCGTGGATCGACGGGTCGACCTTCGTGGGGTCCCGGCAGCTCACCGTTGACGACCAGGAGTCATTCGCGGCGAACGCGGTGTTCGTCAACGGCCGCGTCATCCATTCGACGCAGTTCCCACGCACCCAGGCGCGCCTGCGTGCCGCGGGGCTCGACGTGATTGGTGTGGACGCCAGCGAACTCGCCAAGGCCGAAGGCGGCGTGACCTGCTGCTCGTTGTTGGTTTCGTAGCCCGCAGGTCGGCGGGCGGTGCTCGATCGCCCGCCGCCCGCGCCATTCCGCCAGCCGCCTGCCGCCTGCCGCCTGCCGCCTGCCCTCAGTTACTTCATCAGCGGCTTGAGCAACTCGACCGTCATGGGGCCTGTGTGGGACGCCGTTTCGTCACGCGCCTTCTTCACGTCCGCCGCCGTCACCGCGCTCGCGCTGTTGCCAAACGACGAGCGCACGTAGGTCAGGAGCTGCGCGACTTCCTCGTCGGACATCTGCACGCCCACGCCATAC
>JAEUWI010000391.1 GCA_016791475.1 Candidatus Hydrogenedentota bacterium | reverse complement strand
GTAAAATGTAATAGGCCAACAAGTTCTGTTTCTTGTTTTTTCGTCGAAGATCGTTCGTTGATTCATCGAATACTGGAAAGAGAAAATGGATGACATGTGACTAAAAACATCCAACAAACAAATCGCTGATAGTTCGATAGAAAATTTTTCATTGGGATCTGATACAATAGAAGCAACAAGTTCGAGACGAAAACATCACATCGATGTAGATATTGTGTACAAATGAATAGTGACAAGAAATACATATAAAAATTTGAGGGTGTGAGGGTGAGGGTGAGGGTGAGGGTGAGGGTGGGGTGAGTATAGCTTGCCATGATCCAGATTTCGATCCTTGCTAAAGGATCTTCGTCAGATGGCTTTAACTCTGTGTATTGGCTCTAATGATTTGTGAAAATCACAAGCACAACACCTAATCTATGCAGAATTGAATAAAAATCAAAAGAAATTTCAAAAGAAATCTCTTGAATTATTCAAACGATAGATATCGATTCAACAGTGGTGAGTATAGCTTGCCATGATCCAGATTTCGATCCTTGCTAAAGGATCTTCGTCAGATG
>JAEUWI010000390.1 GCA_016791475.1 Candidatus Hydrogenedentota bacterium | reverse complement strand
CCATCGCGCTTGGCTCACCGGCCCGTTTCGGGGCCGGTGGAGATGCCTACAGCCCCGGTGAAGCCTGTTGTGCCCAAGATTTTGCCGCCACCGAAGCAAAAACCCGCGCCCACTTCGCCAGAGCCATTGTGGCATGTCATTTTGATCGACGACAATGAGCATTCATTTCAGTACGTGATCGACATGCTGTCCGATATTTTCGGGCACCCACCTGAAGTCGGTTTTGAGATGGCCTCTGAGGTCCATGAGAAAGGCCGGGTCATCGTAGCTACCGTTCACAAAGAACTGGCTGAACTGCGCCAAGAACAAATCCACGAATACGGACCTGACCCGAGCATCAAAGAATGCAAAGGCTCCATGCGGGCCGAGATTGAGCCCGCCGTTTGATTCCCCATGCTGCTTATCATCGACAACTACGACTCCTTCACTTACAACCTCGTGCAGTACTTCGGGGAAATGGGCGCGGACATGCTCATTAAGCGCAATGACCAAATCACCTTGGAGGAGATCGCCAAACTCAAGCCAGAGCGCATCTGCATCTCTCCAGGCCCCTGTAC
>JAEUWI010000389.1 GCA_016791475.1 Candidatus Hydrogenedentota bacterium | reverse complement strand
CCCGGGGGGTGGCCTCCTCATCGACGCGGTGGAGCGGGGCGGTCCTGCCGCGGGAGCCCGCCTGCGGCCGGGGGTCCGGTTCACCGGGGCGGACGGCCAGCGCGCCGAGAGCCTGGTTCAGCTGGCGCGGCAGACCTACAGCAAGCCCCGGGGGGAGGAGCTCAAGCTGGCGGTGGTCCTGGACGAGCAGGTGGGTCCGTACGTGCGGAGGTCCGAGGGGGAGGTCGCGGTCACGGTGCGCTGAATCCGCCCGTTTCCCCTTGGGAGCAGGACAGGCTCACCGCTACAGTGGCGCGTCTCCAAATCATGGACGCCACGCCGATGATCGAGGTGAGGGAACTCACCAAGCGTTATCCCGGACGCACGGCGGTGAACGGCATCTCGTTCACTGTTGCGCGGGGGGAGGTGGTGGGCTTTCTCGGACCCAACGGCGCCGGCAAGTCCACCACGATGCGGATGCTGTCCTCCTTCCTCCCCGGGACCAGCGGCACCGCGCGCGTCGCCGGATTCGACGTGTTTCACGAGCCGGACGAGGTTCGCCGCCGCATCGGCTACATG
>JAEUWI010000388.1 GCA_016791475.1 Candidatus Hydrogenedentota bacterium | reverse complement strand
CAAATCTCACGCCGCCGATTACGGCGTCATCGCCGTTCAGACCGCGTATCTCAAAGCGCATTACACCGCCGAGTATATGACCGCGCTCATGTCCGCTTCGGCGGGGCAGACGGAGAAGATCGCCTTCTACGTCGCGGATGCGCGTACGATGGGCGTGCCCGTTCTGCAATCGGACATCAACTCTTCGATGTGGGACTTCAGCATTGAAGACGTAGATAGCAAACCTAACATCCGCTTCGGTATGGGCGCCATCAAGAACGTCGGTGAAAATTCGGTGCAGCCGATCATTGACGAACGCAGCGCCAACGGAAAATTCACAGACCTCAACGACTTCGCCCGCCGCGTAGACCTGCGCGCCGTGGGCAAACGTTCACTGGAAAGCCTCATCAAAGTGGGCGCACTCGATTCGTTCGGCAACCGCGCCTCCCTGCTCGCCTCGCTTGACCGTATCGTCGCCATCTCCAGCAATCACTTCCGCGCCGCCGATGCGGGACAAATGAGTCTCTTCGGCTCAGCGACCGGCATCATCTAAGAGATCACCCTGCCCGAAGTGAAAGA
>JAEUWI010000387.1 GCA_016791475.1 Candidatus Hydrogenedentota bacterium | reverse complement strand
AAGGTCGGGAACCCTCGCCTCGGTTAGAACCAAAATGCCTTGCCTGCCGAAAGCGACAATTATTAATTCAGCGCCCCTTAAAGGCGTATCTCTGAAGTAAGCAAGAATAGAAAAGCCGTCAACCGTCAACCGTCAACCGTCAACCGTCAACCGTCAACCGTCAAAATCATGTCCCACCAAAAACATACCGCACTCAAACGCCCCGCTCTCGGCCATTTTGGCCGGAACGAGTGGGCCATCATTGGTGCGCCCTGCGGCAGCATCCAGACCCTGGCGCAAAGCCTCATCGGCCTGCTTTCAGACCAATACAAGGTTGCTTATGTAGATGCTGATCACAAAAGCGCAGATGATGCAACAGAAGCACCGCAAACCCCGCTCGGAAAAGGGGCTTCAATGGAATACACCGACAAAATCACGCATCGCCGTTTTGAGTGGGGTAGTGAGATGGGCCCTTTTCAATTCCGGCCCTTATTCAACGGGCAGGACCTGATTCTGGTGAATGGCAACCACTTTGAAGCGGCCCGTCAGATCGTCATCATTGATGCCCGCAAAGAGCAAT
>JAEUWI010000386.1 GCA_016791475.1 Candidatus Hydrogenedentota bacterium | reverse complement strand
GCCCGACCGCCGTAGTTGATCGCGAGGCAAAAGGTCATGCCGGTGCAGTGCCGGGTCGCGGCGATGCCCTCTTCAAGAGCTTCGCGAAGCGAAACCGGAAGCTCGTGCATGCGGCCCGTGATCGCGACGCGCACATTTTTGTTCACGAGGTGCTGAGTTTGCTCTCGCATCGCGCCTTCGATGAGCTTCATCAGGCCCGCAACTTCGCTTTGGGGGCGTCGCCAGTTTTCGGCGCTGAATGCATACACGGTAAGGAACTTGACACCGAGTTCGCCGGCGGCTTCCACCACGCTCTTGAGAGTTTTGTAGCCCTCGCGGTGGCCAAGCAGGCGTCCCAAACCTTTGCCCGTTGCCCAGCGACCGTTGCCATCCATGATGATGGCGACATGCTGGGGCAACTGATCAAGGTCGAGGCCGGCGCGCTGGGCCGCCTGCAAGAGCGTGGGCATGCCGGCGCTTAGATTTCCATGAGCTCGGCGTCTTTCTTCGCTTGGAGCTCGTGGGCCCGATCGACGTGGCGGTCGGTGATCTTTTGAACCTTCACTTCAAAGCCCTTCAA
>JAEUWI010000385.1 GCA_016791475.1 Candidatus Hydrogenedentota bacterium | reverse complement strand
GAAGCGCCTTGAGGATCTCACCCAGGGCGTCGAAAACAAGAGCGACCCGAGCGGGAAGCGGTTCTTCTTCATGCGCCGCCTCCCGCGCGACCCATTCGCCGACGATCCGGCACAGCCCGCGGCCCGAACCTGGGGCCGGCGCAGCTACGGTAGTCCGCCGGAGGCGCCGGTCGAGGGAGCCGATGTCTACGACGTCTACTCTCTCTCCGCCGGCATCGGCCTCAACGGCATCCCCTACCGCGAGTGGTAAAGATGCGAGCCAGGCGTAAAGGCTTCACGCTGATCGAACTGCTCGTCGTGATGTCCGTCATCGCCACCCTGCTGACCATCGCGGTGCCCCGCTACTTCGTGCATCTCGACCGGGCACGCGAAGCCTCGCTGCGCGAATCCCTCGCCGTGATGCGCGACGCGCTCGACAAATATCGCGCCGATACCGGGCGCTTTCCCGAAACCCTTCAGGAACTCGCCGACAAGCGCTACCTGCGCCGCGTACCGACTGATCCGATGACCGGACGCAGCGATACCTGGGTCGCCGTAGCACCGCCCGACGAGCCCGGTC
>JAEUWI010000384.1 GCA_016791475.1 Candidatus Hydrogenedentota bacterium | reverse complement strand
AGTAGCAGCGGCGTTGCGTGCCACAGGTTGCGGCCGCTCGCCGGGTCCGGCAGGCGCACCAGGAAGTGCTGGCCGTGAAGTCGGTCGGTCACCCGCATGTAGCGGCGCATGAGGCGCAGCAGCGGGTTTCCGGCGATGTCCGGCTCGCGATCGCCCAGCCACAGCATCTTGACGCCGGTGGCGACGAGAAACGCGCCGAAAAGATAGAGCACCCACGAGAAGTTGCTGACCAGCGCCGCGCCCGCCGCGATCATCATCGCGCGCAGCGCGATTGCGCCGAGAATGCCCCAGAACAGCACCCGATGCTGATAGGCGGGCGGGATCGCGAGCGTCGAGAAGATCAGCGCGATCACGAAGACGTTGTCGAGCGAGAGCGACTTCTCCACCAGGAAGCCGGTGAAGTAGTCGAGACCCGAATCGGCCCCCCTCGACCACCAGCCCCAGCCGCCGAAGGCGAGCCCCGCGCCGATGTAGAACGCGCTGAGCCAGAGGCTTTCCGTCGCCGTCATCCCCTGCCCGGCGCCGGCACGCCCGCGGCGACGGCCGAGCACGCCGAGATC
>JAEUWI010000383.1 GCA_016791475.1 Candidatus Hydrogenedentota bacterium | reverse complement strand
GGCGACAGCGCTGGCAATGGCGCGGGCAACGGCGCGGGAACGCTGGACGCGGGCCGGGGCCACTACATGGCGCTGTGCGCCAGCTGCCACGGCAGCGAGGGCCTGGGCCGCAGCCTCACCATGCCCCCGCTCAAAGGCAACAGCACCGTGCGCCAGGCCGACGCCCGCAACCTGGTGCTGGCCATCCTCGTCGGCCTGCCCAAGCACCCGGCCACCCGGCAGGGCCCCACGCCCCTGCCCGGCATGCCCGGCTTCATGCAGGAGTTGACCGATGGCGAAGTCGCCGCCCTGGCCAACTACACCCGCGCCACCATGGGCGGCCAGCCCGCCGACGTGACGGCCGCCCAGGTGGCAGACCTGCGCAGCGCAGCGGGCAAGGCGGGACACAGGCCAGCGCCCTGAAACCCCGGCCTGCTCTGCAGGCCCTAGCCCGCATGCCCGCGCCTGCGTCGTGGCGGTTGCGGGGTTGCAGTCCTGCCGAAGGGCAGGACTGCTTCGTCAACTGGCTGTGATCACGGCCCGAAACCCCGCCCATTGTTTCCACCACGGAACCAACCGCG
>JAEUWI010000382.1 GCA_016791475.1 Candidatus Hydrogenedentota bacterium | reverse complement strand
TCCTCGAGATGACTCAGGGTTACAGTCCCAATCCCGCTGGGAAAACGGGATGGCGTGCGACCATGATCGAGGGACTCCTCCTCCTGGGGGCGTCGCGATGGTCTCAATCCCGCTGGAAAACCGGGATGGCGTGCGACTCGCCCTTCTCGGCACCGCCTCCACCGGCCTCACGGCGTCTCAATCCCGCTGGAAAACCGGGATGGCGTGCGACCGACTACCTGCTCCGTTTCTACCGTGGGCAGGTCAAGTCTCAATCCCGCTGGAAAACCGGGATGACGTGCGACCCGCGGGCGGTATGGGTCCCGACCCATGGCCGACCGTGGGTCGCAATCCCGCTGGAAAACCGGGATGGCGTGCGACACGGACTTCCTCACGTCACTCAACGGGGAGGGGGAATGCGTCTCAATCCCGCTGGAAAACCGGGATGGCGTGCGACTGGTACCGCGACGAAAGCGTCGCGGTCATGTGGCAGCTGGTCTCAATCCCGCTGGAAAACCGGGATGGCGTGCGACGATCCTGTGGCGGGCGACGCTCGCGGGAGGCGCAACCGTGTCTCAATCCC
>JAEUWI010000381.1 GCA_016791475.1 Candidatus Hydrogenedentota bacterium | reverse complement strand
TGGGCATCATCAATGTTACTGATAAACGTCTGGAAGTCCTTACGGAGATTGTCAATCCACAGAACATTGTTCCAACCACGATCGAATTCGTTGACATTGCCGGCCTTGTGAAGGGCGCGAGCAAGAACGATGGCCGTGGAAATGGTTTCCTTTCCAACATCCGCGAAGTAGACGCGATTGTTCACGTAGTACGCTGCTTCGATGACATCAATATTGTTCGTTCCGCGGGCCCGGTTGATCCTGTTTCCGACAAGGAGATTATCGAGATGGAGCTTCAGCTTAAGGACCTCGAATCGGTCGATAAAAAGGTCGCCCGCATTGAGCGTGCTGCGAAGGCTGGCGATGCAAAAGCGAAGGCTGAACTGGAAGTACTTAGACAATACAAAGCTCACCTTGAGCAGGGTAAAAATGCCCGTAGCCTGGATATTTCAGAAGAGGAGAAGAAGGCTGTTGCCGACCTGTTCCTGCTCACCATGAAGCCGATGATGTACGTGGCCAATGTTGACGAGAAATTCCTTCACGAAGACAATCACCATGTACAGGCATTGCGCAAAGTGGTCGA
>JAEUWI010000380.1 GCA_016791475.1 Candidatus Hydrogenedentota bacterium | reverse complement strand
GCATGCCGTGGCCGCGCAACAGCCGGAGCTTGTCGGCGAGCTTGTCGTCGTTGGTCGTGAGCATTCCGGCGTCGCCGTAGGCTCCGAGATTTTTGGTCGGGTAGTAGCTGAAACAGCCGATGTCGCCGATCGCGCCGGCCTGCTTGCCGCGGTATCCGGCGCCGATCGCTTGGCAGGCGTCTTCGATCACGGCCAAGCCGTGCAGCCGGGCCATGTCGACGATCGGTTGCATGTCGGCACATTGGCCGTAGAGGTGAACGGGGATGATCGCGCGGGTCATCGACGTAACGCGCCGCGAGACTTGCGACACGTCGAGGTTGCACGTATCCGGCTCAATATCCACGAACACCGGCGTCGCGCCCAAGCGCGTAACCGCCGAAGCCGTGGCGAAGAACGTATAGCTCGGGCAGATCACTTCGTCGCCCGGGCCGATATCATAGGCCATCAGCGCGAGCAGCAGTGCATCACTGCCCGAAGCGCAGGCGACGGCGTGCTTCGCGCCGGTCAGCCGCTGCATCGTGGCTTCCAACTGCACGACGTCCGGACCCAGCACAAACTTGCCC
>JAEUWI010000379.1 GCA_016791475.1 Candidatus Hydrogenedentota bacterium | reverse complement strand
AAACAAGGAGCGGCATTTTGAAAGCAAGCGAAAAGGGCAAGACAACAAGCCATCCCACAAGGAAGCCCAATCACCTTGTAAATGAAACCAGCACCTATTTGCAGCAGCACGCCTATAATCCCGTGCAATGGTATCCCTGGGGCGAAGAAGCGCTCAAAAGGGCCCGGGCGGAAAACAAGCCGATCTTACTTTCGGTCGGCTATGCCGCCTGCCACTGGTGCCATGTAATGGAACATGAAAGTTTCGAAGACGATACTACGGCCGCTCTCATGAACGAAGGTTTTATCAACATAAAGGTAGATCGGGAAGAGCGCACCGACATCGATGAAATCTACATGAAAGCCGTACAGTTGATGACCGGACACGGCGGCTGGCCCATGACCGTCTTTCTCACGCCAGATTTGAAGCCCTTCTTCGGCGGCACCTATTTCCCGCCCCTGGATCATCACGGCATGCCCTCCTTCAAACGGGTGCTCAAGCAGATTCAACTGGCCTGGCAGAACAACCAGGATGACCTTATGGCCTCGGCCGGGGAACTAACCGAACACATCCAACTCATGGAGC
>JAEUWI010000378.1 GCA_016791475.1 Candidatus Hydrogenedentota bacterium | reverse complement strand
GGAATACCGAGCACTTTAAGGAACTCGCCCATGCCCTGGGCGTAGATCAGGTTGGCCGTGAGCGACTTGCCGGTTTTCGGATCGAACAGGTTCGGAGATCCCGCCGCCCAAATCATGACGCACGACAAGGAAATGAAAGCCACCATCGCTTCCAGCAGCATTGCGCCGTAGCCGATGGTGCGGGCATCCGTCTCGCGGCGGAGTTGCTTCGACGTTGTTCCCGAGGCGATGAGCGAATGGAAGCCGGAGCAAGCGCCGCAGGCGATGGTGATGAACAAGAACGGCATCAGCGTCTGGCCGTCGGCCGAGAGCCAGCCGGTAACATGAGCCCGACGATGGCGCCACCGAGCGCGATATACAAGAAATAGCCGCCGAGGTGCCCGCGCGGTTGCAGAAGGAGCCAGACCGGAACGACCGCCGCGATCAAACAGTAGGCCAGCAACGCTACGTCCCAATAATCTTGCGCCCGCTCGCGGCTCACGCCGAAGAGGCTTTCGACGCTAAACGGAATGTAGTGCCCCGCGTAGATCGTCACGCCGACGAGCGGAATAAAAATCAACGTCG
>JAEUWI010000377.1 GCA_016791475.1 Candidatus Hydrogenedentota bacterium | reverse complement strand
AGGCGAGGTTATTCGTCTCGCTCAAGTCGTCGCGCAGGTTGTAAAGCTCTAAGTGACCATCTTCGAGATATTCCAATAGCTTCCAGTCGCCGTCGCGGACGACGCTCACCGGAGTCGTGCGCCAAGTGTCGGCCGTGGCGCCGAGATAGCCAGGGAAATGCCAGAAGAGAGGCTTCCCGCGCTCCAGCGGCTTCTGCTCCTTCAAGAGCGACGCGTAGCTGACGCCGTCGAGGGGATAGTCGGCAGGTAGTTCGCCGCCGGCAAGTTCCACCAGCGTTGGGTAGAGGTCAACGGAGTTGATCGGCGTCGATTCGGTTTGGCCCGGCTTCACCGTTCCCTTCCATCGGAAGACATAGGGGACGCGAACGCCTCCCTCGTACAGCGTGCCTTTGCCTCCCTTGAGCGGCGCGTTGTCGGTGATGCCGATCTTCTTGTCGAGCCCGACGCGATCGTAGCCGCCGACGCCGCCGTTGTCGCTGCTGAAGATCACCAGCGTGTTCTCCGCGATGCCGAGTTCTTCAAGCTTGGCCAACACGCGGCCGACGCTCTCGTCGACGCTGGCGA
>JAEUWI010000376.1 GCA_016791475.1 Candidatus Hydrogenedentota bacterium | reverse complement strand
GAGGTTGGTCACCCAACACCACACCCCCCGTGTTTTCCGTGGCGGAGCCGCGGTTCAACGTCTCTCAACTTGGATCGTCGTTCCCTAATTAACCAACACCCGGCGGATACGGATATCCGCCATGAACTCCATCACGGAAGATGCCATGAGCCGAATCAATTCCAATATTCAGTCGCTTCAAGCGATCAACAAACTCGGTCGAAACAACAACGAACTGGCAACCCGACTGGAACGCCTCTCCAGCGGCCTGCGGATCAATCGTGGTAAAGACGATCCGGCAGGGCTCATCGCCAGCGAAACCCTGCGCAGCGAAATCGAAGGCATCCGCACCGCCGTCGACAACACAAGCCGCGCCAACAACGTCATCAACACCGCCGAAGGTTCGCTCAACGAAGTGTCTTCGTTGCTGCTAGAACTGCAGAGCCTCACCATCGAGGCCGCCAACCGCGGCGCGCTGTCGGATCAGGAAGTCGCCGCCAACCAGCTTCAGGTGGATGCGATTCTCAACTCGATCAACCGCATCAGCAACACCACGCAATTCAACGGCATCAAGCTGCTGAACGGTG
>JAEUWI010000375.1 GCA_016791475.1 Candidatus Hydrogenedentota bacterium | reverse complement strand
GCAGACCAGCATCAGCTCATCGGCGCCCGTGGCGGCCAGCAGGCGGGCCAGGCCGTCGCGCACGGTGTCCGGGCCGCCGATGACGGCGGCGCCGAGGAAGTCGCCGATGGCGGCGCGTTCTTCCGGATGCAAGCCGGCCATGAAGTTCTCTTCCGGGGGCTGCAGGCGTCGCCGGTCGCCACGCAAGATGCCCAGCACGCGCCGGAAGGTGCTGCTGGCGAGAAAATCGGCTTCCTCGTCGCTGGGAGCGGCGATCAGCGGGACGCCGATGATCACGTAGGGGGCGGCGAGCTGGGCCGAGGGCTGGAATTCGCGGCGGTACAGTTCGACGGCCTGCAGCAGCAGGCGCGGCGCAAAGTGGGACGCAAAGGCGTAGGGCAGGCCCCGGGCCGCGGCCAGCCGTGCCGAGAAGAGGCTGGAGCCAAGCAGCCAGATGGGTACCCGGGTGCCCGCGCCGGGCATGGCGATGAGCTGCTGGCCGGGTTCGGCCGGGGCCAGCAGGTGCTGCAGCTCGGCCACGTCGCGGGGGAAGTCCTCTTCCCGCTCGATGCGGTCCCGGCGCAGGGC
>JAEUWI010000374.1 GCA_016791475.1 Candidatus Hydrogenedentota bacterium | reverse complement strand
ATTGAACTGCTGGAAGATGAAGCCAATGTGATCGACCCGGAAGCGGTCCCGGGCGGGGGCCGACAGGGCGTCCAGGGCCTGGTCGAGGATCTGGACGCGGCCTTCCCGGGGCAGCAGCACGCCGCCGATGAGGTTGAGCAGGGTGCTCTTGCCGGCGCCGCTTTCCCCCTGGATGAACACCTGCTCTCCCTGGCCCACGTCCAGGGCGGACAGGGTGAGGCACGGTGCAGTCTGGCCTGGCCAGGCAAAGCGCAGGTCGCGGATGTGAATGGCCGGGGCCATGGGGCTCACCACACCCCGTCGGCGGCCAGCACCACGCGGGGAAAGCCGTCGGCCGGAACCGCGGGAGAGCGATGGATGATCCCGCGGCGGCCGTTGCCCTGCCACAGGCTGCCCTTCAGCAGGGCCACGGCGAAGCCGGGAATGCGCTGGATCTGCGTCCCGCTGCCGAGCAGGCCCGACTGGTCGTCGGGCAGCCCGCCGGCGCCAATGCCCAGCTTGCTGCGATCGGCGGTGGCATCGTCCAGCCATTCCGTGCCCGGCCCCCGGTAGGTGCACAGCAGGCGG
>JAEUWI010000373.1:293-568 GCA_016791475.1 Candidatus Hydrogenedentota bacterium | reverse complement strand
CAACTCGACGAGCGCTCATGAACGCCCCAGCCCCTGCCAACCTGGCAATACCGGCCACCAACCTGACCCTGCAAGACCGCCTGGATCAGAAGATATTCAATGCCCTGTACGCGCGGTCGCTCGTTTACAACACCTGCTGGGAGGATCCGGAAGTCGACCGGCAGGCGCTACGCCTTGCTGCCGATGACCGGCTGCTGGTCATTACCAGCGCCGGTTGCAATGCCCTCGATTACGCCCTGCAGGGGCCGGCAAAGATCCATGCCGTCGACGCCAAT
>JAEUWI010000373.1:0-283 GCA_016791475.1 Candidatus Hydrogenedentota bacterium | reverse complement strand
TGCTGGAATTGAAGATCGCCGGCATTCGCCATCTCGGTTTCGACGATTTCTTCGCCCTCTTCGGCAGCGGCTTCCACCCCGACGCCCGGCGACTCTACCGCCAGCATCTGCGCGGCGACCTCTCCCCCTTTGCCCGGGCCTACTGGGACCGCCGCATCGAATGGTTCAGCAGCCGCCACGGCAGCTTCTATTTCCATGGCCTGGCCGGCTTTGTCGCCCGCAGCTTCCGGACCTATTTCCGCCTGCGGCCCGAACTGGCCCGGCAAATCTTCACGCTGCTGGA
>JAEUWI010000372.1 GCA_016791475.1 Candidatus Hydrogenedentota bacterium | reverse complement strand
GTGTTTTCCCCGGCCGCCCTCAAACTGATCGCCAGCGCCTCGCTGGGGCTGACCCGGCGCATCAATATCCTCTGTGACAAGTCGCTGCTGGCCGCCTTCGCCGGCAACACCCACCAGATCACCGCCGCCCACGTCAAGGCCGCCATCCGCGACGCCGAGTTCCGCCGCGCCAGCGCGCCGCGCCTCGGCCTCTGGCTGGGCGGCGCGGCGGCGGCGCTGTTCGGCCTGATCTTCGGCCTGACGGCGGTGCGCATCAAGGGCTTCTATCTGGCACTGACGACGATCGCCGCGCAGATCCTGTTCCATTTCCTGGTGCTGAACCTGCCGAGCAGCTGGCTGGGCGGCGCCAACGGCATCACCCTCGAGCCGGCGTCGCTGTTCGGGCTGAGCTTCGACACCGACCGTTCGATTTACTACCTGTGCCTGGTCGTCGCCTGCGTCATGGTCGCGGGCGCCTATGGCGTGATCCGCAGCCGGCACGGCCGCGCCTTCTATGCCGTCAGGGACGACGACGTGGCCTCGGGGATGATGGGCATCGACGTGGTGCGCACCAAGGCCATGGCCTTCCT
>JAEUWI010000371.1 GCA_016791475.1 Candidatus Hydrogenedentota bacterium | reverse complement strand
CGCATGCGCAAACTCAACCGCTGATTCGATCTCCTCCCTCCTTCCGCAAGGAATCGGGATTCGGGCGGCCTGCGGGCCGCCATTTTTTTAGCGGGCGCGGGTATTCCGTTCGCGTTCGACGCGCAGGATGAAGCGCTGGATCATCGAGACCTGGGAATCCGGCAACTGGACGAATTGGCAACCGGCGCGAAGCATCGGTTTGCCGTTCTTGCCGCTGATCCGGAACACGCTGCGCACCCGCATTTGCGTTTCGATGGTGCCGACCTCCGGCAGATTGATGCGGCAATTGCGGAATTCGCGGTCCGGTTCGAAGGGCGTGCCGTCCGGCGGCACCATGACCGCCAGGCCGCCGCCGCTGATGTCGAGCACGGTGGCATTGACGCGCGCTTCCTCCGCGCCTTCTTCGCCGACGACCCGTCCGCCGACTTCAACGGCGACACCGGCGTGTACGATTTCGACTACTTCGATTTCCTGAACGCGTTCGGCGCGGGGTGTTGAACGGGCCGGGGGAATCGGTCGGGCGTGGGCGTCAGGCGGTTGCGGCGGCGGCGCAGAGGCGGAGGACGGCCA
>JAEUWI010000370.1:307-570 GCA_016791475.1 Candidatus Hydrogenedentota bacterium | reverse complement strand
GAACCGTGCGCCATGGACGACTTTCAATGGGCGGCAATTCGCCTTGCAGTTTCTTGATTCGGCTTTTGAGCCTTTCCGGCATTTCCGGTCGCCGAGAGGGTCGAATCCGGTGCTTCTCCCAATAATCCCCGGTCACCCACTGGAAATACAGCAGAGCATCGAGCGAATGCGTGGGCTTCGGAAACGACCACTCGATGCCCAGGTCGGAGCGAAAACCGACGATAAACACCCGCTCCCGCTTCTGCGGCACACCGTAGTCGGCG
>JAEUWI010000370.1:0-297 GCA_016791475.1 Candidatus Hydrogenedentota bacterium | reverse complement strand
CACGAGGGTTGGAACGACGTTGTAGGTCAGTCCCGTCACATGCAATCCGCCAGAGGTCTTTTCGGTTTGCAGCTCCCGCAAGTGATCCATCCAACTTTCGCGCGGCTGTCTCGCGACTTCGGGAAATTCCAATTGCAACAAGATATATTGATAATAGTTGGCGAAGCTGGACCGGGTGAGCCCTTTTACGTTTTCGAGCAGGAAGGATTTTGGCCTCAGCTTGCGCACCAGTTCCACCGTGACGGGAAACATATCCCGTTCATCGCCGTGCGCCTTGTGCTTGCCGCCCATGGAAAA
>JAEUWI010000369.1 GCA_016791475.1 Candidatus Hydrogenedentota bacterium | reverse complement strand
AAGCCCCTCACCGCAGGCGTGGGGCAGGCGAAGAGCTACGCCGGCAAGCTGGATGTTCGGTTCACTTATTCAACCAACGGTCAGGGGATTTACGGCATCGACATGCACCTCGGGACGGAGGGCGAGCTGCTGAGCTACCCGACGCCTGCGGAGCTGTGGAATCTCACTTTTGCCGAGGAGAACGAGTGGCGCGATCGCTTCGCGGCGGTGCCGTTCGAAGATCGGGGCGGCTACTTCCAAGGGCGATACTACCAAGACCTTGCCATCGAGCGGGTGCTGGAGGCCGTGGCGGATGGTCGCGACCGCATCTTGTTGACGCTCGCCACAGGCACCGGCAAGACGTTCATTGCGTTCCAACTTGCGTGGAAGCTGTTTCAGAGCCGCTGGAGTTTGAGCCGCAGGCCTGAGCGGCGGCCGCGGATCTTGTTTCTGGCCGACCGCAACATCCTAGCCGACCAGGCTTACAACGCGTTCTCGGCGTTCCCTGAAGATGCGATGGTGCGGATCGAACCGGCCGACATCAAGAAGAAGGGGAAAGTGCCGAAGAACGGCAGCATCTTCTTCACGATC
>JAEUWI010000368.1 GCA_016791475.1 Candidatus Hydrogenedentota bacterium | reverse complement strand
TGTGCAAGGCGCGCACGCCGGAATGCGGCAGGTGCCTGATCCGGGATCTGTGCGAGTATCCGCACAAGGAGGGGAAGGGAGAAGCAGGAAGGGAGAAGGGCAGCCTGCGCAAACCGCCTCAATCGATCTGAATCCTTCCGCTCCCCTCTTCCCTCTTCCCTCTTCCCTCTTCCCTCTTCCCTCTTCCCTCTTCCCTCTTCCCTCTTCCCCCTTCCCCGATGTTTTCCCCTTCCCGCGACCAGGCCCGCCGCTTCTTCTTCGACACCTGGGCCAAGCAGCGCGCAGGCGCACCGCTGGAGGGGCTCGAGACGACTGCACTCACGGTTATTCTGCTGCATCCGGAATATCACCCCTTGCTCGCCGAGCGGGACCGTAACCTCGACCGCGACTTCGGACCCGAACAGGGAGGAATCAATCCCTTCCTTCACTTGTCGCTGCATCTCGCCATCGAGGAGCAACTCGCCATCGATCAGCCGCCAGGCATCGCGCAGGCCTATCGCGCCCTCGTTGCCCGGCTCGGCGACGAGCACGAGGCAAAGCACGCCGTGCTCGAATGCCTGGGGGAGACGAT
>JAEUWI010000367.1 GCA_016791475.1 Candidatus Hydrogenedentota bacterium | reverse complement strand
CAAAAGTTCAAAATCTTCACGGAGGGCTGCATCATTTTTTTGAAAAATATCCCATGTATGTTCAATTGTAATACAATCGTCGTTGTATTCCAGAATTTCATAGTTTTCGAAATCGACTTCTTCCTGGCTTTCTTCAGAGAAAAAAGCAATTACTTCTTCTCCTTTGAAAATAGCCTGATTTTGCTCCAGTGACTTCACCATTTCAGCCAATACTTCATTTGGTAAAAAAGAAGCATTAATCATAATATTTTCAGGCATTTCTACCATGGGAAATTTTTCCATAAGGTATTCTTCCGTCAGGCTCGTGGTTGTATAGCCCAGATATTTTTCCCACTTTTCGCGGATAGTAAGAATCCCCACACGAATATCTGCCACTGGTCTGGTAAATGTAAAAGGTAATAAGGCATTCCGGACGGTTCCGTCAAAAAGTATATAGTTCATCTTGTTTAGTTTATAATTGATAGTTGATAGTTGATAGTTGATAGTTTTGGATTGTGGATTTATAATTTTAGATTTATGATTTAGACTTTAGACTTTAGACTTTGGATTTATGATTTTAGATTTATGATTTTA
>JAEUWI010000366.1 GCA_016791475.1 Candidatus Hydrogenedentota bacterium | reverse complement strand
GGCGTCGAACTCCTCAGCCTGATCCACCCGGACGATCGGGCCATGGAGGCGGCCCGCCTGGCCGATTTCGACGCAGCGCCCCGGCAGCAGCGCCTGGCGCCGCTGCCGCTGCGTTACCGCCGGCTGGACGGCGAGACCATCAATGCCGAGGCCACCGGGGTGCGCCTCGATTTCGAAGGCCGCCCGGCCACGCTCTACGTGCTCCGCGACGTGGCCCGCTGGCTGCTGGCCGAGCAGGTGCTGCGCGAGAGCCAGGCCATGTACCGGGACGTGGTCGAATCGGTCAATGAGATCCTCTTCCAGACCGATGCAGAGGGCCGCCTCACCTTCCTCAACCGGGCCTGGCGCAACACGACAGGTTTCGATACCCGCCTGAGCATCGGCCAGAACTTGCTCGATTTCGTGGCGGAAGATGACCGGGGCAGGGTGGGCCATTGCCTCGGGGCGATCCGCGAAGGTTACGAGGAGATCGGTCAGTTCGAGTTCCGCCTGCGCACCCAGGCCGCCGGCCCGCGCTGGGTCGAAGCGACAGTCCGCCCCCTGCGGGACACTTATGAGCGCATCGTCGGCAGCT
>JAEUWI010000365.1:261-574 GCA_016791475.1 Candidatus Hydrogenedentota bacterium | reverse complement strand
GGCGGCGCTCCAATTGCACGTAGTGGCGCCGCCGCCCCAGGAGGTAATGGAAGACACTGGCCAGGCAGACCACCCCCGCCAGGAAGAAGGAGAGAATCTCGAAACGATCGGCGGAAATCGGGTTTCTGCGGTTGTAATAGGCTTCCGCCGCGGGATGGACGGGAAGGTGCAAATCGGTCTGCGCCATCGCCTCCGTCAGTCCGGTAAGCCGGGCCGCTTTGAGGAAGTCGCCGCTGAACACCATTTCCAGCAGCGTGTACACCTGCCGCTCCGGCAGCGAGCGATCGGCCACAAGCAGGGTGTTCACCGCCAG
>JAEUWI010000365.1:0-251 GCA_016791475.1 Candidatus Hydrogenedentota bacterium | reverse complement strand
GCCAGCGTGGGAAAGGGAGATTGCGCCTCCGCCGGTATGCTCCGGTCGGGCCCGTAGAGACTCGCGGGCAGCGCATCGGCAAAGACACCGGGCAGATACCGCGAAACCGCTTCCGCCTCGCGCACGGGCACCAGCCGGTACCAGCCCTCGCCCAGGAGTTGCTCCATGGCGGGCGCGAACAGCGAATAGACCGTGAACGCGGCATCGATCTCGCCATCGAGAAAGGCCTCCCGCAAATCGGGATTGTGATC
>JAEUWI010000364.1:261-576 GCA_016791475.1 Candidatus Hydrogenedentota bacterium | reverse complement strand
CAGTTGATAGTTGACAATTGACAATTGACAGTTGATAACTTGTAATCTATAGTTATAAATGTAATTTATTGGTTTTGAGAATTGCATTAAGTATAGTTATGAAAAATCACTGATCGTTAATATCAACAATATTTATCTTAAACTATCAACTTTAAACTGTCAATTTTCAACTGTCAACTATCAACTGTCAACTATCAACTGTCAACTATCAACTGTCAACTGTCAACTGTCAACTGTCAATTATCAACTGTATCTAAATTGCTTTAAGAATGAAATTTTTATAATTTGTTTCCAAAGATATTTAAATGTATAAAA
>JAEUWI010000364.1:0-251 GCA_016791475.1 Candidatus Hydrogenedentota bacterium | reverse complement strand
TAACGGATGCATTTTCTCAGGATAAATGGTGGAAAGAAAAGAAGTACAAATCTGATTTTACGCGGGCTAAATACGAACTCTGTAAGAAAACTTTCAAGGATATCGGATTCGGCTTTACTTACAGAAACATAAATTATATCACTCCGTATTTTGATTCACAGGTGTATCTTAATATGGTCAATAATGACAAGGGATATTACAGCTCTACGCAGGCAGAACAGATAATTATGGATTTTATGGATTATTTTACG
>JAEUWI010000363.1 GCA_016791475.1 Candidatus Hydrogenedentota bacterium | reverse complement strand
TTTGTGGATGAGGCGGCGGCAAGTCTTTTATAAATCAATTATGCTCTGTCGGGGGCTAAGGCCCCAACAGAGCAGGGAAAAATTAAAAGGAGTCTTATCAAATGGAATTAGCATTAGTTGGTTTGGGAAAAATGGGATTGAACATGGCAACGCGTTTATCGCGCGCGGGTCATCGCGTGGTGGGCTACGCCCGCACCAAGGAGACCGTTGAATCTGCAGTTAAACTTGGTGCAGAAGGCGCGTATTCTTTGGAAGAAGCGGTCGGCAAGCTGACCCAATCGCCAAAGGTCGTTTGGGTGATGGTCCCCTCCGGCAAGACCACCACCGAAACGATCGAGAAGGTCGCCTCTTTATTGAAGAAAGGCGACATCATCATCGACGGCGGCAACTCAAATTACAAAGATACCATTACGCATGCCGCCATGCTCGAAGCCAAAGGCATTGACTTTGTCGACTGCGGCACCAGCGGCGGCATCTGGGGTCTCACCGAAGGTTACAGCTTAATGATCGGCGGCAAGCTGGAGATTACCGAAAAACTTCGCCCGATCTTCGAAACTCTCGCCCCCGGCAAAGAAC
>JAEUWI010000362.1 GCA_016791475.1 Candidatus Hydrogenedentota bacterium | reverse complement strand
GAGCGCGTCCGCGACCAGTTGCTGCGCGTGCCCCTGGTCGGCAAGGTCGAGATCTTCGGCATCCAGGACGAGCGCATCCATGTCGAGCTGTCCAACGCCAAGCTGGCCACTCTGGGCATCGAACCGGCCGCCCTGGCCCAGGCCCTGGCCCAGCAGAACGCGGTGGCCGGCGCCGGCTTTTTCGAAACCAGCCAGGAGCGCATCCAGATTCGCCCGGGCGGCGCCTTCACCAGCCTCGCCGCCATCGCCGACACGCCGATCCGCATCGGCCAGCGCACTTTCCGGCTGGGCGACGTGGCTGAAGTCCGGCGCGGCACCATCGATCCGCCAGCCACCCAGGTCCGCTTCGGCGGCCAGCGCGCCCTGGCCATCGGCGTCGCCATGGCGCCGGGCGGCGACATCATCCAGCTCGGCCACGACCTGGAGGCGAAACTGGCCGCGCTGCAGGCCGACCTGCCGGTCGGCGTGGGCATCGCCGAATCGGCCAGCCAGCCGAAGGCCGTCGCCCGCTCGGTGCAGGCCTTCGTCCAGGCCCTGGCCGAAGCGGTCGGCGTCGTCATGCTGGTCACCTTCATCA
>JAEUWI010000361.1 GCA_016791475.1 Candidatus Hydrogenedentota bacterium | reverse complement strand
GGCCGTCGCCGCCCCGGAGTATGAGACGCCCGAGGTGGAGCCCTTCTCCCAGGCCAAGGTGGAAGCGCTGCTCCGCGCCGCTGTCAAGGGCGGAATAAAAAGTCACCAGAATCTCGGTTGAGTTTGTCACTTCTTTCGCGATTGGATTGTCCACCGGGATTTTTTAAGCATCCCGGCAGGTCTTGAACCTTTCGGCGGTGCTACACTGATCAAGCTTGGGCGGAGGATAGGGCAACGCTGGAGAGCGACCCGAGCGCCGCGCCAAGCTCCTTTGCCAGGGCAGAGCGGTGCTGCTGAGCAGCCACCCTCTGCTCTTTTGCTTTGCCCTGGCAATGGACCCCAAAGCGCTAAACTCACTCTCGGCCAGCCGGAACGCTGGCAATTTCGGCTAGGACCGGCCCCTCCTGTTCTGGACTGGGCGTGGCCGCGGCCGGCCGCCCGAGGAGCCCGGCGCGCCGTTTCTCCTTCAGTCGGTAGCTCTCCCCTTTGATGTTGAGCGTCGTCGAGTGATGCAGGAGGCGATCCAGGATGGCGGTCGCCAGCACCTGGTCGTGGAAGACCTCACCCCAATCCAGGAA
>JAEUWI010000360.1 GCA_016791475.1 Candidatus Hydrogenedentota bacterium | reverse complement strand
GCAGGCCGGTTTCTTCGCCAATGCAGGGCCGGGCTTCGTGCAGTTCTCCAACGCCACCACCGGTACCGGTCTCTCCACCTCCTGGGTCTGGGACTTCGGCGATGGCAGCACCTCCAACGACCCGCAGCCCTTCCACGCCTACCCCCAGCCCGGAACCTACACCGTCTGCCTCACCGCCATCAGCATCCTCCAACAACCCGGCGGCGGCGTCATCACCTGCGTGGACAGCACCTGCGCGCCCGTCCTCGTGCCCGGGACCAGCAACCCCTGTGACAGCCTCGTCGCCGATTTCCAGTTCAGCGCCCTGGGCACCTATGTGGCCTTTCTGCCGCAGGTGATCGACAACACCTGGAGCTATCAATGGGACTTCGGCGATGGAACGGTCGACTGGGGCCCCAACGTGAACCACGCCTATCCCGGCCCCTCGGTCTTCCAGGCCTGCCTGACCGTGTGGACCTGGGACCCCCTGGCCCAGGACACCTGCTTCGCCACCTCCTGCCAGACCATCGACCTCACCGCCGGTGATCCCTGCGCGCAACTGCAGGCCGGCTTCTTCGCCAATGCAGGGCCGGGCTTCG
>JAEUWI010000359.1 GCA_016791475.1 Candidatus Hydrogenedentota bacterium | reverse complement strand
ATTGCTTTCGTTGCATGCCGGGGCTCCTGAACGGACTGCGATGACGATGCGGCAGATGGTCGCGCCCGGGGCTGTCAAGCCGCTGTCAGGCAGGCCAGGAGAAACCCGTAGACCGCGTCGGCCGATAATCCGCGCCACCCACGATGAAGCTGCTGCTGATCGAAGACCACGCCGCGCGCCGTTGAACACGATTTTGAAGCTGTCGACTTTCCCGCCCGAAGCCAAACTGCCCGAGCCAACCATGACCCCGTTCCCGCACCGCATCGCCTCGCTCCTGGGTGCCCTCGCCCTCGTCCTCGCGACCTCCTCCTCGCGGGCCCAACTTCCCCCGGACGGACTGTTCTCCCGGACCAACCTCGTGGCGTGGTGCATCGTGCCCTTCGACTCCGCCAAACGCACCCCCGCGCAGCGCGCCGCCATGCTGGAGTCCCTCGGCATCCGACGCCTCGCCTACGATTGGCGCAACGAACACATCCCCACCTTCGACCAGGAAATCGCCGAGCTCTCGGCCCGTAACATCGAACTCACCGCCTGGTGGTTCCCCTCCCAGCTCGGTCCCGAAGCGCGCACCATCCTCGA
>JAEUWI010000358.1 GCA_016791475.1 Candidatus Hydrogenedentota bacterium | reverse complement strand
CTGCTCGGACTGGGTGTTCCTGCTGCGGCAGAAGCCCGAGTCGATCGAGATGCTCGACCGCAAGGGGCGGCTGTCGATGGACGAGCCCAAGAAGCGGCTGCTCAACTCGCTGCGCACGGAGCCGGGCGTCTTCTCGGAGGTCTACATCTCCTCGCCGGTGGGCGAAGGCGTGGCGCGGA
The DNA here is from genome assembly GCA_016791475.1 of Candidatus Hydrogenedentota bacterium. NCBI lineage: Bacteria > Pseudomonadati > Candidatus Hydrogenedentota > Candidatus Hydrogenedentota bacterium. The sequence goes on along the minus strand of JAEUWI010000358.1, from coordinate 400 downwards.
ACATCCTCGACCCGGCGACCCACCTGCTGTTCTCCAACAAGCTGGAGGACAACGCCCCGATCGACGAGCTGCGGGCACAGGGCCTGAGCATCGACGACGCGATCACCGAGCTGCTGCGGCGGCGCGGGCACGCGGTGTGACCCTGGCGAGGCCCCCATGGACATCGACGCCAGCGCCAATCCTCACCAGCCCGTTGCCGTGCCCGTGGGCATGGCGCCCATCCTCCTGCACGCGTCATTCGCGCTGCTGATCGTGCTGGGCACGCTGGCCGCCTACGACCGCGTGGTGGTGCGCCCGGCCCAGCGGGTCGGCGTGGTCGACGTCGGCGAGGTGTACCGGCAGAAGGAAGCCGAGTTCACGCTGATCCTCACCAAGGCCGGGAGCGACGACGAGCGGCAAC
>JAEUWI010000357.1:343-579 GCA_016791475.1 Candidatus Hydrogenedentota bacterium | reverse complement strand
CGCGCGGCGACCAGCGCGGCGATCGACGAGTTCGCGGCGGCGGCGGCGGCGCGCGCGGCGGTGCTCGAGCAGCGCGACGAGGATCCGTCGCAGCTGCTCTTCTCCGATCCGCCGCAGGAGCACGTGCGCGGCGCCGGCGGCAGCGGCGGCAAGCCGACCAAGGGGGGCTCGTGATGGGGCGGAGCGGGCGAGAGCGGACCGGGGAGCGCGGGTGGGGGCGCGCGCGCGCGTGGCGC
>JAEUWI010000357.1:0-333 GCA_016791475.1 Candidatus Hydrogenedentota bacterium | reverse complement strand
TGCTCGCCGCGGCGAGCGGTGGCTGCCGGAATACGTCGCCGCCGATCGAGGAGTTCCTGCTCGCGCCGTTGCCGCCGTCGACGCTGCTCGCGCGGCCGGCGGATGGCGTGGCCGCCGCGGCGCCCCCGTCCGCGCCCGCCGATGCGCCCGCCGATGCGCCCGCCGCGAAGCTGCCCGCGTTGCGGGTGCGACCGCTCACGGCGCGCAGCTTCCTCGATCGCCGCGAGATCGCGTGGCGCGAGGGCGACGTGCGCGCCGGTCCCTACCACTACCGGCGCTGGAGCGAGCCGCCCGCCGAGGCGGTGACGCGGCAGCTGATCGCGGCGCTGCGGG
>JAEUWI010000356.1 GCA_016791475.1 Candidatus Hydrogenedentota bacterium | reverse complement strand
CCGCGTTCCCGTATCTGGCATGCGATGCCCGACTATCCCACCCAAGTGTTAAGGAAGAAGTGATGCAGAAGATCAATCCCTGCCTCTGGTTCGACCACCAGGCGGAAGACGCGGCCGAGTTCTACGTATCGGTTTTTCCGGATTCGCGCATCGTCAGCCGCACAAGGCGGGTCGACGGCCTGCCCGACGAGGTGGGCGACGTGATGGTCGTCGCCTTCGAACTCGCCGGCCAGGGCTACATCGCCCTCAACGGCGGCCCGCTCTTCCGGTTCTCGCCTGCGATCTCGCTGGCCATCCCGTGCGAGACGCAGGACGAAGTGGATCACTATTGGGCGCGCCTCACCGAAGGCGGAGAGGAGGGCCAGTGCGGCTGGCTGACCGCTCGTTACGGTGTCACCTGGCAGGTGACGCCGACGCCCCTCATCCGGATGTTCCAGTCGGACGATCGCGCCGCAGCAGCTCGTGCCGCGGCGGCGATGATGCCGATGAAGAAGCTCGATATCGCGGCGCTGCAACGCGCCTTTGACAACGCCTGAACAGGCACCACCAAGGAGATGGTCATGAAGAACGAACACCCGTT
>JAEUWI010000355.1 GCA_016791475.1 Candidatus Hydrogenedentota bacterium | reverse complement strand
AGGTGCCGGTTGTGTATCTCGACAAGGTTTTTTCGGTCATGGAGCGCACGCCGCGGCACACTTATCAAATTCTTACCAAGCGCGCAAACCGGTTGCCCGAATATTTCCACAATCGTACCTGCCCGGAAAACGTATGCTTGGGCGTGTCGGTCGAAGACCGCCAATATGGCGTGCCGCGCATAGCCGAACTCCGCAAGGTTCGCGCGCGCATCCGCTTCCTGTCTGTGGAACCTTTGCTGGAGGATATCGGCGAATTCGATCTGACAGGTATCCACTGGGTAATCGTCGGCGGCGAATCCGGCCCGAAATCCCGTCCCATGAAAGAGAAATGGGTGGAGAACGTCAAACGTCAGGCAGACGCCGCTGGCGCGGCATTTTTCTTCAAGCAGTGGGGCGCATGGGGCGCAGACGGCGTAAAACGCAACAAGAAAGCCAATGGCCGCATTTTTCAGGGGCGGACCTGGGATACTTACCCGGAAAATGCGCGGGCGGCGTTATAGCGCGTCAAGCACATGCTGGGCAATTCTTATTGCAAGCCCGCATGCTGATGGCTCCGGGTTGGCCACCGCGAAGTAAAGGGC
>JAEUWI010000354.1 GCA_016791475.1 Candidatus Hydrogenedentota bacterium | reverse complement strand
AACAGTGATCCAAAACAAGGACGGTCGGAAGATTCCGGTGAGTCTGAACACGGATCTCCTCCGCGACGAGTGCGGCAATTTGGTAGGGATCGTTGAGACCTATCGCGATCTGAGTCAGATCAATGAGCTCAAGACAAAGCTCAAACAGCACACAGGCAGCAGGACAAGCGGCCCACTTGTGGCGCGAAGTAAAACACTGCAAGGGATTCTAGATCTGCTGCCACAGGTTGCCAACGCAAAAGCGACCGTACTGATCGAAGGAGAGAGCGGTACGGGAAAAGAATTGATTGCCAGAGAAATTCATCGGTTAAGTCCTCGGCGGGATCAGCCGTTCGTCGCAGTGACTTGTGCGGCGTTGGCAGAGGGTGTGTTGGAAAGTGAACTGTTTGGCCACGTGAAGGGCGCCTTCACCGGAGCGATCGCCGACCGTTTGGGAAGATTCGAGATGGCTCACAGGGGAACTATCTTCCTGGACGAAATTGCCGACATCAGTCCTCTGGCCCAGGTCAAACTTTTGAGGGTGCTGCAAGAATCGGAATTTGAAAAAGTCGGCGGGAACAAGACCGTGAAAGTCGATGTGCGG
>JAEUWI010000353.1 GCA_016791475.1 Candidatus Hydrogenedentota bacterium | reverse complement strand
GCGCGCGCTACAGCCATGCGGTATATTACCCGGTATTCAAGGGGCTATTGGAAAGGGTTGCGCGTGGTGAAGCGTAGTATGGCAGCATGGCCTGGGGGCGTTGGTGCCCTGCGCGGCGCGAGTAACCGCGCCGAAGATCGGACCGATCAGACTGATCAGACCGATCAGACAGATCGGTCTGATCGGTCTGATCGGCGAAAGTCACTCTTGTGGGCGGTCGCATGCCGCTGACGCCCGCGAACGACCCCGATCTGGCGCTGGCCCAGGAGTGGCTCGGCGAGTTGGATACCTGGCTGGTGGCGCACGGCACGGCAGGCCCGGACCCTTTTGACGTGAAGGCGCACCCGCGCCTCCGCGGGCTACAGGGGCGACCGTTCCTGCGCCGGGCGAGCACGGTGCTGTGCGACGCCTTCCCCTACGTTACACGCCGCGCGCTGGGCATTGCGCCGACCGAGAATCCGAAGACCCACGCGCTGCTGGCGCTCGGAAAATTGCGGCTGTTCCAGCTTTCGGAAGACGACGCGTACCGGCATGCGGCGGAGGGGCACCTGCGATGGCTTCGGGAACATCCCGCGGAGACGGCC
>JAEUWI010000352.1 GCA_016791475.1 Candidatus Hydrogenedentota bacterium | reverse complement strand
CGCGTAAAAGCTCATCCAGTTCCAGCGTCTCACTAAATTGCTTGAGCAGTTGCTGGTAACGGTCACTCGGCACTTCGTACATCTTGGCAATTAGGTTGAGTGACTCAATAAAGGCAATATCCCACCATAGTTGTGAGCGTTGGCCAAATACCACGCCAATCTCTTTGGCGTTGGGCACGCGCTGGCGGTGCGGGTCTCGGCCCAGCACGTTGACGCGCCCGCTGGTGGGCACCAGCACGCCGGTGAGCATTTTGATGGTGGTGGATTTGCCCGCGCCGTTGACGCCGATGTAGCCCACCATTTCGCCCGCCGCCACGTTAAATGAGATGCCGTCCACGGCTACTTTTTCTTCGTAGCGTGGGTCAAACAGCGCCTTAACGGCCCCCAACACGCCCGGCTGTTTTTGGTTAACGCGAAATACCTTGCGTAGGTTTTCAACTTGAATGGCAGACATTTTAGGAGCTTTCGGCGAACTAGGAGTCTATCACACACTTAACCGCGAAAACGCTAAGGGCGCAAAGTTTCCCTGTATTTCCTTTACTTTCCTTGGCGTTCTTCGCGTCTTGGCGGTTAATCCAACCGTA
>JAEUWI010000351.1 GCA_016791475.1 Candidatus Hydrogenedentota bacterium | reverse complement strand
ACGACACTGGAAATTGTCGACGACGCTTACGAGGCGTTTTCCGCGGCCTCGCGCCGCGGCCTCATTGAAGCAAGATTCGCGACGACCAGGCCTCGACCGCCGTGGTCCGTTTTCCGCGGCCTCGCGCCGCGGCCTCATTGAAGCGGCGGGACCATTGCCTTTAGGCGCTTGGCAAGATCGGTTTTCCGCGGCCTCGCGCCGCGGCCTCATTGAAGCTCTACAAGGGCTGGCTCGCCCGGATGAACGCACTCGTTTTCCGCGGCCTCGCGCCGCGGCCTCATTGAAGCAAACCAAAAAAACGAACCATACGATTACGAGTAAGGCGTTTTCCGCGGCCTCGCGCCGCGGCCTCATTGAAGCCCAGGGGAGCGGACACGTCACGTTATCGACTTCCAGGTTTTCCGCGGCCTCGCGCCGCGGCCTCATTGAAGCGCCACCTCCTGGCGGATGCGCAGTATGCGCTGGGTATGTTTTCCGCGGCCTCGCGCCGCGGCCTCATTGAAGCTCGGAGGCGCAGGGCTTCGCCGTTAGATGCGAATAGTTTTCCGCGGCCTCGCGCCGCGGCCTCATTGAAGCGGCGTGCT
>JAEUWI010000350.1 GCA_016791475.1 Candidatus Hydrogenedentota bacterium | reverse complement strand
GCACCCCTTCGGCCAGGACACGGGCCGGGTTGCCCAAGGCGAGCGGTATCTCGATCGAGAAGGTACTGCCAACTCCTGGCTGACTCTCAACGCCGACCCGACCGCCCATCATATCGGCGAGGCGGGCGGTGATGGCCAGGCCGAGTCCGGTGCCGCCGAACTGGCGGGCAGTATTCGAGCCGGCCTGCACATAGGGCTGGAACAGCCGCACCCGCTGCTCCTCGTCGAGGCCGATGCCGGTATCGCTGACCCCAATGCGCAAGGTCAGCCGGTCGCCGTCTCGCGCCAGTTCGTGGGCAAAGAGGGTCACCGTGCCGCGCTGGGTGAACTTGATGGCGTTGCTGGCAAAGTTGAGCAGGGCCTGACCGATGCGCAGGCTGTCGCCGTACAGCAGGTTGGGCGCCCCGGCGATATCGCTGCGCAGGGCCAGCCCCTTCTCCTGCGCCTCGCCCAACGCCAGCAGCGCCTGTTGGTCATCGCGCCGCCGGCCCTGGAGCCAGATCAGGATTTGCAGGATGATTACCACCGCCAGCAGCAGCGGTAGTAGCCAGACAGGCATTGTGCTCACAGGCCCTTAACGCAAGGA
>JAEUWI010000349.1 GCA_016791475.1 Candidatus Hydrogenedentota bacterium | reverse complement strand
ATGCTGCACCTTGCGTTCGGCCTGGCCGGCGCCAGCCATGCGGCCGATGCGGCGAACGCCGCCGAATGGACCGATCCCCGGAACGGCCTGAGCTTCGTCTGGGTCCAGCCAGGCTGTTTCGACATGGGCGCTCTCCGGGCGGCGGAAGCCGCCCCCCACGGCAAGCCGCGCTCGCCGCGACAGGATGAGACCCCGCAGCACCGGGTTTGCGTGGACGGCTACTGGATGGGTCGCCACGAAGTCCGGCGCGACCAATGGCAGAACATCATGGGCGGCAGACCCGCCGCCGCGACGCCAGCCGACGACCGGCGCCCGGCGACACACGTGACCTGGCAGCAGGCCCAGGATTTCCTCGACAGGATCAATCGCGATGCCCCGCCGGGAAAACGCTTCCGCCTGCCCACCGAAGCCGAATGGGAATACGCCTGCCAGCCGGGAGAAGCGCAGTCGGACATCGAGAACAACCGCTGGGAGCGCGAGGCGGAACTGAAAAAGAGCGCCTGGTTCCGCGGCAACAAACAGGGGGCCACCGATGCCGCCGAGACCGGCACCCTCGCCCCCAACCCGCGAGGCCTGTTCGACATGCTG
>JAEUWI010000348.1 GCA_016791475.1 Candidatus Hydrogenedentota bacterium | reverse complement strand
GAGCTTCGTGATGTCCAACTCCTTCTCGAATCAGGTTCTGGCGCAGCTGGACCTCTGGAAGAACCGGGACAGCTACCAGGTGGCGGTCTACCGTCTGCCCAAAAAGCTGGACGAAGAGGTCGCCCGGCTCCACCTCGAGAAAATCGGCGTGAAGCTCACGAAGCTGACCGACAAGCAGGCCAAATATCTTGGCGTTTCGCAGGACGGTCCCTACAAGCCCGAGCACTACCGCTACTAAGCCGCCGGGTCCAACAGAATTCAACGGGCGCACCGCCACCACGGTGCGCCCTTTTTTTTGCTCTTGTTGACGGCCGGCGGGAGCGTTAAAGCCTGTGCATGCTCAAGCCTATTCCAGCAGTCTCCCGCCGCACCATGCTCCGCTGGAGTTCGCAGGCCTTGCTGGCCGCCGGGTTCTGGCCGGGAGCCGTCGCATCCGCCGCCGCATCCTCCTCCGCCTTCGATTTCTTGATCCTCAACGACCTCCACCACGTCGCTCCGGAGTGCACCACCTGGCTGAAAAAAGTCGTCGCCCAGCTCAAAGCACACCACACCGCCGAGTTCGCCCTCATCCTCGGCGATCTGACTGATC
>JAEUWI010000347.1 GCA_016791475.1 Candidatus Hydrogenedentota bacterium | reverse complement strand
CGAGGTTGAAATAGGCGTGGTTGGTCAGGTTCAGCACTGTGGGCTTGTCGGTGGTGGCGAGGTAGTCGATCCGCAGGCCGTTGTCGGCCGTGAGGGTGTAGGTCACGGTGCAGCTCAGGTTGCCGGGGTAGCCCTCCTCGCCGTCGGGGCTGGTGTAGGTGAGCTTGAGCGCGGGGCCGTCGGCCGATTCCGACGGCGTGGCGGCCCAGATTTTCTTGTCGAAGCCCTTCAGGCCGCCGTGGAGGGCGTTTTTGCCGTTGTTCTGGGCGAGGGTGTATTCCTTCCCATCGAGGGTGAACTTTCCGCCCGCGATGCGGTTGGCGTAGCGGCCGGTGATGCAGCCGAAGTAGGGGCTGTCCTTCACGTAGCGGTCGATGGTGTCGAAGCCGAGGCAGACATCGCCCATCTTGCCATCCTTGTCGGGGGCGATGAAGGCGGTGACGATGCCGCCGTAGTTGGTGATTTTGGCCTGGACGCCGTTGGCGTTGGTCAGGGTGTAGAGGCGGACGGGCTGGCCGTCGACTTCGCCGAAGGGGGCGTCGGTGATGGAGGCGTTCACGGTGAGGGAAGTGGCTAGGCCGATGCCGAC
>JAEUWI010000346.1 GCA_016791475.1 Candidatus Hydrogenedentota bacterium | reverse complement strand
TTCGCTGCGTCCTTCGCTGCCCATGACAATGAAGCACGCGTCCTGCTGGAGTTCCTTGGGCACCAGCATTTCGAACAGGCGCCGGAAGATCGCGCGATGGACATCGCTGGCCAGTCGACCAATGCGGTCGGACTTCATGCCGTTTCGCAGCAACGCGCCGATCAACCGCAGCATGGCATCGGCCGCCGGCTTGAGGTCGGTCGGCTGCTTTGCCCGGGCGACCAGCTCGAGTATCGCGCTGGAATGGGTCGCCATATAGCCGAGGACATCGGTTTGGTCGAGCGCGGCGAAAATCCTGCCGTGGTCGGTCACCAGCAGGTATTCAACGCCGGGCCGCTGCATCTGGATCAATGCGTCGAGCAGCAGCGCGCCGGAATCGATGGTCACCAGAGGACGGTGGGCGACCCGCACGACCGGCGCATCCGCCGGAACCTCGTCGAGGGCCAGGGCGTCGCGCAGGCTCGAATCGGTGACGAGCGCGCTGTCGGCACCGGCCTCGATCAGCAGGCAGCCAACCCGTTGATCGCGCATCGCTTGTGCAGCGTCGCGCAGCGTGGCATCTGCCTGGATGCGAACCGGTTCTCGCAGCG
>JAEUWI010000345.1:253-590 GCA_016791475.1 Candidatus Hydrogenedentota bacterium | reverse complement strand
AAAGGCGGCCAGGGCGGCGGCGCGGGGGGTGTCGGGGGCCAGGGCCAGGGCGCGCCGGGCGCTGTCGCCACCGGCCTGGGCGCGGCCCAGGCCCAGCTCGAGTTCGGCCTGGCGAGCGTGGGCGAGGGGGTCGTCGGGGCTCAGGGCGGTGGCCCGGCGGGCGGCTTCGGCGGCAAGTTGCTTGCGGAGGCCGTGCTGACTGAGCAGCGTTTCCAGATGGGCCGCCAGTTGATCTTCACTGCCAGGATCAAACAGCAGGCCGCTCACGCCGTCGGCGATGAGTTCCGGCACGCCTCCCACCCGCGATCCGATCACGGAGCATCCGCAGGCCATGGCT
>JAEUWI010000345.1:0-243 GCA_016791475.1 Candidatus Hydrogenedentota bacterium | reverse complement strand
GGGGTTGTTGCGGGCCACCTGGATCACGGCGGCGGTGGCGTCGCGGGCGGGGTGGGTGCCCGGGGCAAAGCGGGTCAGCACGGCGCCGGCGTCGTCGGCGCGGCCCAGGCCCAGCAGCACGCCGGCCTTGAAGGCGGCCAGGGCGGGGGTGCTGTCCATGTCGGGCAGGGGGGCGAGGCGGTCGAGGGCGTCGCGGGCATGGCCGGCGGCCAGATCGGCCTGGGCGGCGGCCACGGCCTGGCG
>JAEUWI010000344.1 GCA_016791475.1 Candidatus Hydrogenedentota bacterium | reverse complement strand
CAGGCGCTGGTAGAGAATCCAGCCCACATCGGCGACGCTCCAGATGATGACCAACGTCATCAAAACGGCCAGCGCCCGCACGCATAAGCGAGTGATGACCAGCAGGCCGCTGACCAGCGGTTCCTGACGGGCATCGATGTGCAACCCCTCCGGGCGTTCGGGCGCGAGAGCGTCGGGTTCTCGGGATTGTGGTTCCATGGCTTGATCGATCAGACAAAGCGATGCCGGTTAATATTAAAATTTAAACGTATGCTACAGCGCGTCCAGCATCAAAATCTATTCCTTACACTATGAGCGACGACGCCTTGGTGCGGGTGGAGGGACTGACCCGGCGTTACGGGGGCCGACCGGTCGTCGACGATCTCGGTTTCACGCTCGCCAAGGGACAGATCTTGGGCTTCCTCGGCCCCAACGGCGCGGGCAAATCCACCACCTTGCGGATGGTGGCGGGCGCGCTCGCGCCAGACGCCGGACGGGTTGTCATCGACGGTCACGACTTGTTGGATGAACCCCGGCGAGCCAAGCAGGCCATCGGTTATCTGCCGGAGCGGCCGCCCCTCTACCACGAGCTGACCGTGGACGAACAGTTA
>JAEUWI010000343.1 GCA_016791475.1 Candidatus Hydrogenedentota bacterium | reverse complement strand
AGGCGCGTGGCCGGGTAGCTCTGCTGTCGTTCTCTAATGTGGCCGTCGACACCTTCCGTCGTGCCTTTGGTGACCTGGCGAGCAAACTGCCGTCCAGCGCCGGCCGATCGCGGGTCGACATCGACACGCTGGACGGTTTCATCACCACCAACGTTGTCCGTCCGCACGGCCACCGCACCATGAAGTCCCCGCGGGCGGCCTTCCTCGTGACCGGAGATGAAGCCTTCCTAGAGGGCTTCAAGTTTCCAACGTCTTCGTTTCCTCAGGCGATCAAGGAGCTGAACCTGGCGTTTGTGAACGGCCAAGAGGTCTTCTTCTACGTGTTCAACGACCAGGTCGAACTGATCGACGAGTCCTTCGCCCGAAAGCTCATCGCAAAACTGGGCTGCACGGGCGCATACACCCACGACCTCTGTCGGTACTGGGCGTACCGAGCACTTAAGGAGCAGCCAAGACTGCTCGCGGCACTGGCGCGCCGTTACCCGCATATCGTGATCGACGAAGCCCAGGACATCGGGTCAGTACATCAGGCCATCCTGGAATTGCTGATTGGCGCCGGCTCAAGCGTGACGCTGATCGGAGACCCAAACC
>JAEUWI010000342.1 GCA_016791475.1 Candidatus Hydrogenedentota bacterium | reverse complement strand
CCTGCACGTGGACCGGGTCGGCATCCGCCTGCTGTGCACCTACCGGGGGCCGGGCACGGAATGGCTGGACGATGCCGCCGCCGATCGCAGCAAGCTGGGCAGTGGCGCCGGCGGGCTGCCCGACGAACAGTCGGGCCTGCTCGGCACCGGGACGCAGATCCAGCGCGTTTCCGGCTTCGCCGTAGCCCTGCTGAAGGGTAGCCTGTGGCAGGGCAATGGCGGCCGTGGGATCATCCATCGCTCTCCCGCGGTTCCGGCCGACGGCTTTCCCCGCGTGGTGCTGGCTGCCGACGGCGTATGGTGAGCCCCATGGCCCCGGCCATTCACATCCGCGACCTGCGCTTTGCCTGGCCAGGCCAGACTGCACCGTGTCTCACCCTGTCCGCCCTGGACGTGGACCAGGGTGAGCAGGTGTTCATCCAGGGGGAAAGCGGCGCCGGCAAGAGCACCCTGCTCAACCTCATCGGCGGGGTTCTCGTACCCCGGCAAGGCTCCCTACAAATCCTCGACCAGGCACTGGACGCCCTGTCGCCCCCCGCCCGGGATCGCTTCCGGGTCGATCACATCGGCTTCATCTTCCAGCAGTTCAATC
>JAEUWI010000341.1 GCA_016791475.1 Candidatus Hydrogenedentota bacterium | reverse complement strand
AATTGAAGACAATTACCTTATCTTGCTTTTCCGAGGGCTGCACTGGCGTTCATTTACTCCAGGGTAAATATCCGGCTTAGATACCTGGCGAGGTTAGCATGTTGAGGCTCACCTCGCCAGTAGTTTAGTTACATACTGCGGCATTGTTTACTGCTTGCAAATGCAGAAGGGGGGCAGGTTGTAGAATCCCGTGTCAGGCGTCAGGCGTCAGGCGTCAGGCGTCAGGCGTCAGGCGTCAGGGGGAAGCGCCGCGGCTCTTCAGGTAGTCGGCCAGCATCTCATCGTTTCTCTCCAGGGCTCTTTCCAAAGGAGTTTTGCCCTGCCCGTCCCTGGCGTTTAATTGGGCTCCCCGCTCGAGAAGCATATTGACGAGAATGGTGCTGTGCATACCGGCCGCCAGTCCCAGAGGAGTCTGCCGGTCGCCCGGTCTGCCGTTGGGGGCGGCGCCGTTATCCAACAGTAGTTTTGCAGCAGACTGACAATTGTTGGCTACAGCCACTTCCAGCGGCGTCATGGCAAAGCTGCCCTGGCGGTCGTCGATGTCGGCGCCGTTTTTAAGAAGTAGTTCGATGAGGGTGCACTGTCCGTCTACG
>JAEUWI010000340.1 GCA_016791475.1 Candidatus Hydrogenedentota bacterium | reverse complement strand
AAATTCAAGTGTACTTCAATGATAAGATACATGATCATATATCCGTTGAATTGCAAGTATCGAAATAAAACGCGTTCGATTGTCATTGATTAAAGAATCCTTGTAAAGTCTCGGAGAGAAAAATCGATCGCCTTGAAAATGAGTTGTTCAACACTGCAATGAAGTCAAACTTGTTCGATGATCGATTTCTTCGTTCTTTTAAATTTGAAAAAAAGGAGAGAGAGAGAGAGAGAGAGAGAGAGAGAATTCATTCTTCTCGGTCGCTCGAATCCGATTCTCACCTTCTTCTTTCGTTGTATGGATGACTTAAGTCAACAAACGTAGAGAAGAAGAAGAAAAAGAAGAACGAAAAATCATTTTCAAACAAAACCAAACGCCAAGAAAAATAACTGAAGGCATCGAAGAAACATTTGCTTTTTCTGTCTATCTCAATGGGTTCCAAAAATGGCAAATACGATTTCGAACATGCCAATTCCATGCCTAATCTTCGTCCAACTCTTCCACATTCAACAACAACAACAACAACGAAAAACTCTCGTCAATCCGACAATCTTCTTCCACTGAAATGTCTTCATCATAATCGACTGATTGATC
>JAEUWI010000339.1 GCA_016791475.1 Candidatus Hydrogenedentota bacterium | reverse complement strand
GCGCCGCACGTTTGGCCAGGTGCGCCGCTTCTTCATGCAGCAACTCGCCATTCATCAATTGCAGGGCCTGCAGCGGCGTGGTGGTGCGGCTACGGCGATCGCAGCTTTCGCTGAACACAATGGCATCGAAGGCGGCCATCATCGGTAGCGGCAGGGATCGGCGCTGAAAGATGTACACCGAACGGCGATGCTCGTCTTCGGGCTTGTCATTCGGCTCCCACATCTGGCCGCCGGTGCGTCCGTAGCGGGCGAAGTCGGCTAGGTCCGCCGGCAGGGGCGGGAAGACGCTGGGGCCGCCCATCGCCAGGTTCAGGCGCCCGCTGGCGTAGAGGATGCTGTCGCGGATGGCTTCGGCCTCCAGGCGGCGGCGATTGTAGCGGGAGATGAGCTTGTTGTCGGGGTCCGACGCTGCCTTGGCATCAGGGTTGTCGCTCGCCTGCTGGTAGGTGTTGGACAGCAGGATGGTCTTGTGGAGCGACTTGATGTTCCAGCCGGTCTCCATGAACTCCGCGGCCAGCCAGTCCAGCAGTTCGGGATGGGTGGGCTTTTCGCCATTGCGTCCAAAGTCACTGGGGGTGGCGACAATGCCGGTGC
>JAEUWI010000338.1 GCA_016791475.1 Candidatus Hydrogenedentota bacterium | reverse complement strand
AAGAACCCGCTCTTCGACTTCAAGAGAATGGCTTACGGAGGATTTGCCGCGCTCGTTCACCGCTGAGGATGGAGTGACAGGTTCACGATCCGTTCGTAGTCCGGGATTCATCCCGTTCCGCCCTCGTTCGTAGTCCGGGCTTCAGCCTGCCTCCCCACGCATTCCCATGCGCCTGCCGCGACCGTGCCACACCCCGACAGCCTGAAGGCTGCACTACGAACCAAACGCGGTAGCTCCGATCCCGTTCTCCCAAATTCCGGATTGGACATCGAGGGGTTGCGGTTGAAGCTCCGGAGCCAGAGTCCCGTCCAGGACTCCGACGCATCCTATGGACTCACGACGCGAGTTTCTCAAGAAGGCGGCCCTGATGGCCGGAGGCATGGGCGCCGCCGGCGGCTTCCCGGCGGTGTTGCAGCGGGCCCTCGCCATCGATCCCGCCCCCGGCAGCACGTGGCTCGATGCGGAACATGTGGTGATCCTGATGCAGGAGAACCGCTCCTTCGACCACTGCTACGGGGCTCTGCGGGGCGTCCGCGGATTCCGCGATCCCCGGGCGGTGACCCTGCCCAGCGGAAATCCGGTCTGGCTCCAGTCG
>JAEUWI010000337.1 GCA_016791475.1 Candidatus Hydrogenedentota bacterium | reverse complement strand
CGTGCTGGTCGGCGACGCGGCCGAGGCCCTTGCGACCGTGACCGACCGAGACCAGCGCCGTGCCGTCGGCCAGGCCGGGCAGCACGTAGAGGGGCAGGGTCACCGAGGCGCCGTCGACCGTGAGGCTGACGAGGTCGCCGTTCTTGAGACCGTTGGCCGTCGCCTTGTTGACGACGAGCGTGTTCTCCCACGTGACCTTCGTCATCGGGTGCGGGAGCTCGCGCAGCCAGCCGTTGTTCGCGTGGCGGCCGTCGAGGATGGTCGCGTCGAGCGCGAAGCCGATCTCGAGGGCGGCGGCCTTCGCGGCGGCGCCGGCCGTGATGAGCGGCTCGGCCTTGGCCCAGTCGACCGAGGCCGGGGCGGGCGCGGGCGAGACCGAGGCGACACCGTCGAAGAGCCACTTCTCCCACGTGACCGTCGAGAAGGACGGGGCGTCCTTCCAGGTCTCGCGGACGAGGTCGTAGCCGCTGACCGACTTGCCGGTGACGAAGCGGGCCAGGACCTCGAGCGGGCTCGGGGTGTGGTGGAGCGGCTCGATGAGGGGCTGCTGGATGGACAGCGCACCCTCGAGCGAGAGGAGATCGCCCCAGGCTTC
>JAEUWI010000336.1 GCA_016791475.1 Candidatus Hydrogenedentota bacterium | reverse complement strand
TTTCATTTTTCCCCTTCTCTCTGCGATGAGTGAAGTGCTGGTTGATATAATTATTTTGTCACTTAATATTTCTTCTGACAAGTGTCTTTCACCTACCTTGACAACAAAAATGTTTCATCTCCTCTCACTTCGAATGACGAAGAGGCAAGAAGCATTACAAATTCTCTTCGATGGATCAAAGAGAAAAAGAAAACTTCATAGGAATATTCGATTGCAGCAGAAGAGAAAATAAATACATCTCGATTATTAATCTCAAGGAATGCAGGGACATATTTGCGAAAAATCAAAGTAAGGATACAATCGTAGGAAAGAAGGAGAGAGAGAGAGAGAGAGAGAGAACGGAATGGAAAATTGTTGTTTTTTTTTTGGTCAAGCAAAGAATGTACGAATAATGACGACGATAAAGACGAGAAAAATAGAATGAATTCGAAATTGATCAACACCTAAACAATCAGATGTAACGAGTAAATACAGAGAATAATCCGATTAGAAATGACCTTACCACTGACACAGATTTGAACTTTTCGTTCGTAATAATCGTTGGTATCGATTGCTATTTGATTCGATTTACAGACACACATTCGATTGGAACATTC
>JAEUWI010000335.1:0-461 GCA_016791475.1 Candidatus Hydrogenedentota bacterium | reverse complement strand
CCCAATTTCTTCATCTCCTCCAAAAAACCCTTCGCCGTGGCGAAGTCCGGCGACTTGTTGATCAGCGTGGTGTACGATACCTCGTTGGGTGTTAGACCCAATTTCTTCATCTCCTCCAAAAAACCATTCGCCGTGGCGAAGTCCGGCGACTTGTTGATCAGCGTGGTGTACGAAAATTCATCAGGTTTTAGACCCAATTTCTTCATCTCCTCCAAAAAACCCTTCGCCGTGGCGAAGTCCGGCGACTTGTTGATCAGCGTGGTGTACGAAAATTCATCAGGTTTTAGACCCAATTTCTTCATCTCCTCCAAAAAACCCTTCGCCGTGGCGAAGTCCGGCGACTTGTTGATCAGCGTGGTGTACGAAAATTCATCAGGTTTTAGACCCAATTTCTTCATCTCCTCCAAAAAACCCTTCGCCGTGGCAAAGTCCGGCGACTTGTTGATCAGCGTGGTGTACGA
>JAEUWI010000334.1:276-598 GCA_016791475.1 Candidatus Hydrogenedentota bacterium | reverse complement strand
CCGATCCATTAACATCTACTCCATGTCGACCTCCTAGTATTATCATTCAATACCAATGCTCATACTAAATACCCATACCCATAGTCATACTAATACTAATACTAATACTAAATACCAAGTCCCAATACTAAATGATAAATGCTAAATCCTACTCCCAATACTAAATGCTAAATTCTCATACTCATACTAAATCCTAATATTCATGCCCATGATCATATTCATATTCATATTCATATTCATATTCATACTAATATCCATACTACATCCTCATACTAATGCCAACACTAATAGCATACTAGTACTAGTACTAGTACTATCCTTT
>JAEUWI010000334.1:0-266 GCA_016791475.1 Candidatus Hydrogenedentota bacterium | reverse complement strand
CTACTCAACACTACTCAACTCAACTCACGACCATCACTAGCCCAGCACAGCACAGCACAGCACAGCACAGCCCATTAACTCTGCCTCGCTTTTGGCTCGATCCCATCCCATCCCATCCGGTCCAGTCCAGTCCGGTCCGGTCCCATCCAGTCCCTCTTGTACTCTCAGCCGATCTCCATTCTTTTCGGCTCTTTGTCCGCTCTCCAGCTCTCCAGCTCTCCAGCCCTCTCCGAAAACTCGCATAGCTCTCCTCTGGATTTTCTCAC
>JAEUWI010000333.1 GCA_016791475.1 Candidatus Hydrogenedentota bacterium | reverse complement strand
TTCCAGTCCGCACCTGACCGCCAGGCCAAACCCGTGCGAAGGGCCGTTGTTCAAATAACGCAATTCCGGGATTTCCTGCTGAAGGCGTCGAAGTATGTCTTCTGTCGAATCGGTCGAACCATCGTTGACGACCAGCAATTCGTGCGAAATGGTTTCGGCTTTCAGCGCGGTGTGCAGGCTTCGCAGAGTTGTTTCGATGCAACCCTCTTCGTTGTGGGCGGGAATGACGACCGAAAGTTTCATGCAGCCACCGACCTTTCCTGAATCGCCTCGACGATTTCGCGGATGATGCTTCGTTGGTCGTAACGATACGACCAATCGGGATAATCGCGCTGAAAGCGGCGCACGTCGCTGATCCACCAGATGTGATCGCCGGAACGGGCTTCATCAGAGAGAGTGAAATTCAATTCTCGCCCAGTCAATTCGGCAATGTAATTAATAGCTTCCAGCATGGAGCAGTTGCTGTGGCGCGAACCGCCAATGTTGTAAACGGCCCCGGCGCGCGGCGCGCGGAAGAAATGCCAGAAAGCGTTGACCAGATCGTAGGCGTGAATGTTGTCGCGCACCTGTTTGCCTTTGTAGCCGAAAATTGTGTAAGGC
>JAEUWI010000332.1 GCA_016791475.1 Candidatus Hydrogenedentota bacterium | reverse complement strand
GCGACGCGCAGCCCGACGTCGGCCTTGATCAACTGCGCGACCTGCTTGAGCTGGCCGCCGAAGGTCGTGTTCGGGTAGCTGGCGCCGTGGTCTACCGGGAACTGGCCGGGATTGGCCAGCGCCAGTTCGTCCACCGCCGCGAGCGCGCGCCGTGCACTGCCGGCGAGCAGGGTATCGGCGTCGTAGAGGCGGTTGAGCGCGGTCGCGATCGCGGCATACTGGAACGGCTCCAGCGCGCCGTAAGGCGCCGCCGCCTTGGCGACGACGGCCTGCAGCATGGCCATGTCGTCATTGAAGTCGACGATGTGGGTGAACGGGTTGATGTTGAGCCCGGACCCGGCGCGCAACTCGAGCATCTGGCCATCAGCCTTCTCGCACAGACGTGCGAAGCTCTTGCCGAGGTCGAGCATCCACACCTTGGCGCCCGCGCCGAGGTACGACCAGGCGATCTCGTTCAGGAACACCGATTTCCCGGATCCGGAAGAGCCCCCCAGCGCGAAGTTGTAGTTGCCCTCGGTGTTGTCGTAGAGGTCGAGGCCGATCACCTGGCCCCGGCGCCCGCCGAACAGCAGCACCGGCGTCTTCGAGCCGCGCCATTCG
>JAEUWI010000331.1 GCA_016791475.1 Candidatus Hydrogenedentota bacterium | reverse complement strand
TCCCGATTGACGACCTGTATGGCCTCGCCGTCCCTCAATTGAAGTCACTGCAGACGGACGACGGGGTTCATTTTACGGACGAAGGCAGCGAGGTAATTGCGGAACAAGTGGCCCATAGCATTCGGAAAGCGCTGAAAAAAACTGCGACGGACGACCATCCCAAGGCGGGCGGAGAGTGATGATGGCAAGAGCCACGCAAGAGGCTCAGACAAGCGTACCGTGCAAGGCTGGGAGCGCAGGCGGTGCGCCTGCCATACACCGAAGGTGCGTCAGTGCGGATTCCGCGGTGCGCCGATACCTTCAAGACTTTATAGATCATGCGCCCTTGGCGCATGATGCAGGCGAGACGCCCGCGCTCCCAGCCTTGCTCGATTCTCTTTGTAGCGCCAGACGAAATTGCATGGCCAGGTAATGCAGGCATAGCCAGTGTGCCGCTGCATTCTGTGGAGTTTCTCGACGGAACCAGGAAACCGAATTCATGACGTTAAGCCCTCTCGATCTGCTTATTTGTGCGATCTACTTCGCCATCGTTCTCGCCCTGGGTTTTCTGGCTTCCCGCAAGGCCGTAAGCACAAAGCGGGACTACTTCCTCGCGGGAGA
>JAEUWI010000330.1 GCA_016791475.1 Candidatus Hydrogenedentota bacterium | reverse complement strand
CCAGCAGTCGCTGCTGGACTGGCGGCTGCAGCTGGCGCAGGCGTCGCGCCTGGCCTGGCTGTCGCAGCGCGAGCAACTGGCCCTGAGCGCCGTGATGCTGGCGCTGGACGCCGAGCGGCACCGGGTGCAGGAAGAGGTCTACGGGCAGTACGTCAGGCGCATGGCCTGCCTGGTCGACGCGCTGGCCGACGTGGTGGCGGTCGACCGCGGTCGCGCCAGCGAACTGCTGCAGGCCCGCAAGGGCGTGCAGCAGGCCGAGTTGTCGCTGGCGGCGGCCCGCTCGGCGCACCGGCAGACCGAGATCCGCCTGCGCCGGGTGATCGGCGATGCGCCGGTCGATGGCCAGCTGGTCGGCCAGGCCCTGCAGACACTGCCCGACCTGCCGCCCCTGCTGGCCGCCGCCGAGGCGGCCCCCGAACTGGCGCAGCTCGAGCACCAGGCGCAGGCCGTCAGCCGCGCAATGGTGGGGACGGTCCAGCGCGTGCTGGTGGAAGGCCCTTCGAAGAGGCGCGCGTTCGAGCTCGCCGGGCGCACCGACAACAACCGCATCGTGAACTTCGCCGGACCGCTACGGCTGACGGATCAGTTCGTCGACGTGAC
>JAEUWI010000329.1 GCA_016791475.1 Candidatus Hydrogenedentota bacterium | reverse complement strand
CGTTCTTTACGTGCGCTGCCGAGCACACGTTCAGCGACAACTACTCGTTTGACGCCGAAGCGTTGCTCATCGCTGGCAACGGCGACGTGGGCAAAGTCAGTTACTACAAGGGCAAGTTTGAGGCTTACCAACGCACTTATGTCCTCACTGATTTCCTCCAAGTGTCACCGCGGTTCTTGTTTCACATCCTCGATGGAAAATTGAAGGACACTGTTTCCAAGCAGAAACTCGGAAACACGATGCCATACATCAAAGTCGGGATGCTGACCGACTTCGAAATGCCCGTCCCCCCGCTGGCCGAACAGCAGCGGATCGTCGGCGTACTGGACGAGGCGTTTGAGGGTATCGCGACCGCCCAAGCAAACGCCGAAAAGAACCTTCAGAATGCCCGTGCGCTGTTTGATGCCTTTTTGAATGCCGTCTACACGGGAAACGGCGGGTCCGATTGGCCCAAGCGTCGACTCGGCGATGTGTTTGAGATCGGCTCCAGCAAGAGAATTCACGAACGTGATTGGTCACCCAGTGGCGTTCCGTTTTACGGAGGAAAAGAAATCGTCAAGTTGGCAAAGTTCGGCCACGCGGTAAGCAACGCCTTCATTTCC
>JAEUWI010000328.1 GCA_016791475.1 Candidatus Hydrogenedentota bacterium | reverse complement strand
AGGCGCGGTTCAACACGACGCAGCCGGGGCAGGCGCTGTCGCTGTTGAACGGCGAGTTCGCCAACGAGCAGGCCCGGCACTTGGCCGAGCGCGTGCGGGCCGAGGCGGGAGACCAGCCGCGGGAGCAGGTGGCGCGGGCGATTGAAATCACCCTGGGTCGGCCGGCGACCGAGGCCGAAATCGCCGACGGCCTCGGCCTGATACAACAACTTGCCGAAGAACACGGCCGTGAGCCCCAAGAAGCCTTGCGCTACTGGTGCCTGGTCGCACTGAACCAAAACGAATTCCTGTACCTCGATTAAATCACTCCCCGTATTCCTTCGCGCCTTTGCGTGAGACCGCAGTCAAGATGGTCTCACGCAAAGGCGCAAAGGCGCTAAGAAGACGAAGCGAAGAATTAGAACGAGCTGAAGATGACCAATCACATCCATAACTTCTGCGGTCGGACGCGGCGGGAGTTTTTGTGGGAGAGCGGGTGCGGGTTCGGCGCCGCGGCGCTGGCGTCGCTGCTGTCGGCCGAGGGGGCGCTGGCGCGAGCCGGGTCGCCCTCGACCCCGGCCAACCCGCTCGCGCCGCAGGCGGCGGCCGCGGCCGCCAAGGCC
>JAEUWI010000327.1 GCA_016791475.1 Candidatus Hydrogenedentota bacterium | reverse complement strand
ATGCGCACGCCCCCCCCCGATTGCTTGGTGAAGCCATACACCATGGACATCCCAAGGCCGCTGCCCATGCCGAACTGCTTGGTGGTGAAGAAGGGCTCGAAGACCCGCGCCAGAGTGCTGCCGTCCATGCCCATGCCGTTGTCGGTGACGGCAATCTGGACGTAGTCGCCCGGGGGGACTTCAAGATCGGCCGCCGCGTGGATGTTGAGGTGTTCGAGGGAGGATTCGATGCGCAGCTCGCCACCGTTGGGCATGGCGTCGCGGGCGTTGAGGGCGAGATTGAGCAGGGCGTTCTCGAGCTGGTGGGCATCCACCATGGCCACCAGGCAGGGCTCGCGGCTGGCCGTGCTGACGGCGATGGTGCTGGGC
Organism: Candidatus Hydrogenedentota bacterium; assembly: GCA_016791475.1. NCBI lineage: Bacteria > Pseudomonadati > Candidatus Hydrogenedentota > Candidatus Hydrogenedentota bacterium. Next base: position 234 of record JAEUWI010000327.1, on the reverse strand, counting down.
AGGGAACGGCGGATGAGCTTGGACATGCCCAGGATCAGTTCATTGACCTCCACCGGCTTCGGCTCCAGGGGCTGGCGCCGGGCAAAACCCAGCAGGCGGCGGATCAGCTCGGCCCCCCGGTTGGCGGCGTGCATGGCCGGTTCGACGAAATTCTCGGTAAGGGGGTCGTCGGGGTGATTTTCCTTGAGCGCCACCAGATTGCCGATGACCACCGTGAGCATGTTGTTGAAGTCG
>JAEUWI010000326.1 GCA_016791475.1 Candidatus Hydrogenedentota bacterium | reverse complement strand
CATTTGTAAGCTCACTGACGGACGCAGTACTAGGCGTGACCAGCGACGTCAGAAAGCTGCGAGAAGCTGACACCCAGATTCTGCATAGCGGCCGGAAGGCGTTCCTCAGGGGGGAGGTCGAAGAGGATGGACGAACGGGCTGCCACTGTCAGCCAGGCATTCTTGGCCAGTTCGTCCTCCAGTTGCCCGGCGCCCCAGCCAGCATAGCCCAGGGTGACGATGATTTCCCGCGGTTCGCCGGCATTGCCCACATTGGCCAGGATGTCGCGGGAACTGGTGAGCCCCACTTCCTCGTTGACGGCCAGGGTGGATTGCCAACTCCCCAGGGGGCGGTGCAGGACGAAGCCGCGGTCGAGCTGGACCGGCCCGCCGAAGTATACTGGCAAGTCCCCCAGGGCATCCGGCCCGAAGGGAAGGTCGATTTTCTCGAACAGCCCGGCCAGGGTCATGTCGATGGGCCGATTGACGATAATGCCCAGGGCGCCATTGGCGTTGTGCTCGCAGATATAGACGAGACTGTGGGCGAAATAACGATCCTCCATCGCTGGCATGGCGATGAGGAAGTTGTCGGTCAGATTGACGCTATCCATGGCGGGAATTCTAA
>JAEUWI010000325.1 GCA_016791475.1 Candidatus Hydrogenedentota bacterium | reverse complement strand
GGAGTATCTGCTCCGCTTCCTGGCGGAGAACGGCTACGTCGCCGTCGCGGTTCAACATCCCGGCTCCGACACGCCCGCCGTCCGCGGCGAACTGGAAAAAAGCGGCGGCGCCCTCGATCGTGAGGACGCGGCGGGCAAACTCAGGGACAGCACATCCCCGCAAACCGCCGCCGAACGCTTCCGCGATATCCCCTTCGCGATCGATCACCTGACGCAGATGAACGCAAACGACCCGAAGCTGCGCGGTCGCCTCGACCTCGCACGCATCGGCATGTCGGGCCATTCCTTCGGCGCGCTCACGACGCTTGCACTGTCGGGTCAAGCATTCGCAGGCGGCCGCTTCTCCTTCGCCGACGCGCGCATAAAGGCTTCGATCGCCTACAGCCCGTCAAAGCCGCGCATGGGCGACCCGGCGCAGGTCTTCGCAACAATCCAAGTCCCGGTCTTCCACATGACCGGCACCGAAGACAAAACGCCCTTCGATCGCGGCGAGCCGCCCGAGAGCCGCCAAGTCCCCTACCGCAGCACCACCCCAGCCGACAAATTCCTGATCGTCTTCGCCGGCGGCGACCACATGATCTTCTCCGGCCGCGACCTGCGCGGC
>JAEUWI010000324.1 GCA_016791475.1 Candidatus Hydrogenedentota bacterium | reverse complement strand
CTGTCGCTTTGCGCACTATCTGAAGTGCATCGTACGTGACAAGATCGGGTCGTTCAAGGAACGGGAGGACATGCAACGCTGGCTGAACGACTGGATTCTCAATTACGTCGATGGGGCGCCTGAGCATTCGTCGCAGGAAACCAAGGCGCGCAAACCGCTCGCCGCGGCGGAAGTGGTGGTGGAAGAGGTCGAGGGCAACCCCGGTTACTACACCTCGAAGTTCTTCCTGCGCCCCCACTACCAGTTGGAAGGCCTCACGGTGTCGCTGCGTCTGGTGTCAAAGCTGCCATCGGCCAAGGGCGCCGGGGCGAAGTAAAAAATCTTCAATGCGATGACGCTTTGCGAGCAATCGATGCGTCTATGAAAGTACGGAAGCTCATCGCTGCGATGAGCGAAACCCGCAGGTCGGATGTCCCTTTCTTCCACATGCACTTTTTATCGGAGCAACAATCATGGCAAATTCCAGCAACATCTACATGAAACTGAGTGGCATTACTGGCGAGGGTCAGGATGCGGGCCACAAAGACTGGGTCGACATCGATAGCTACTCGCAGGGGCTGAGCAACGCATCCAGTTCGGGCTACGGCGGTGGCTCGGGTGTCGG
>JAEUWI010000323.1 GCA_016791475.1 Candidatus Hydrogenedentota bacterium | reverse complement strand
ACGGATGTTGACGGCCGGCACACGATAGCAGATCGACTTATCCTTGCGGAGTGAGTCGCCGCGTCGCGGCGCCCGACCAGTGGGGGCCGGGCATTGCCGGTTCGGACGGCGGGGACGCGACTTCCATCAGTTCCGGCGGGACATTCGCGGGGCTGTCTTCGACGCGCTGCACGTCCGCTCCCAGCGAACGCAGCTTGGCCTCGAATCGCTCATAGCCGCGGTCGAGATGATAAATTCGCCGGACGACCGACGGTCCCTCCGCCGCGAGGGCCGCCAGCACGAGTGCGGCGCTGGCCCGCAGGTCCGACGCCATCACCGAAGCGCCGCTCAGCCGCGTCGGTCCGCCGACGATCGCACTGGCGCCTTCGCGGCGGACGCGGGCCCCCATCCGCGCCAGTTCGGAAATGTGCATGAACCGGTCGGGGAACACCTTGTCGGTCACCAGGCTGATTCCCTCGGCCGTTGCCAGCAACGCTGTCAACTGGGCCTGCATGTCCGTGGGCACGGCGGGATATGGCAGAGCCACGCATTCCACCGCCCGCAGCGGGAGCACCCCATCGGCATGAATCGTCGTGCCGTCGACGCGGATCCCCACGCCGATTTC
>JAEUWI010000322.1 GCA_016791475.1 Candidatus Hydrogenedentota bacterium | reverse complement strand
CTTCCTGGCTTTCATCCAGCAGATAGGGGAAAGCAAAATGATATTCCCGCGCCACTTCTGCCATGCGCTCAAAATTATCATCCGGGTAATTGATCACATCATTGGAGGAAATGGCGACGGTATTGATGCCCAGTTCACGCAAGGCCCGCACATCCTGCACCAGTCGCTCACGTATTGCCTGCACATAGGGGCAGTGATTGCAGATAAACATCACCAGCGTGCCATTGACGCCTTTTGCCTCCGCCAGCGACCAATCCCGCCCATCAACACCGGGCAATTTGAAATCGGGTGCCTTCCAGCCAAAATCGCACACCGGCGGGTTAAGACTTGCCATAATGCCTGCTCCTTACATTAGAATTTCCTGATTCCTCAATAGTATCACTCCAAGCCATGAGCACCCCACGCTTTTACTGCCCCAATCCCTTGCCAGCAGGCCACACCATTCAGTTGCCAGAGAATGCCGCCGTGCATGCCACGCGCGCCTTGCGCTTGCAGGTGGGCGACCAGGTTATTCTATTCAATGGTGATGGCTACGATTACACCGGCTTATTGACCAGCGTGCGCAAGCAGGAAGTCAGCGCCCGTATAGAGCAGCAGATACCCAAAG
>JAEUWI010000321.1 GCA_016791475.1 Candidatus Hydrogenedentota bacterium | reverse complement strand
CGACATCTGCGTGTTGTCCGAGCGTCCCATCTCCCGTGGCGAGATCATCGTGGCCGCCCGCGTCGTCGGTGGTCTGCCCATGCTCGACGGGGGGGAGGCCGATGACAAAATGATCGCCGTCCTGCTCAATGACACCGTCTGGCGGGATACCCACGACATTTCCGAACTGCCGCCCGTGCTGGTGGAGCGCCTGCGCCACTACTTCCAGACCTACAAGCTCATTCCGGGTCGCGAGTCCGACGTGTCCATCGGGCCGGCTTACGGACGCGAGCATGCCGAAAAGGTGATCCGGGCCGCCATCGACGATTATTCGGAGGAATTCGGCGCCTGATTCCCCGGTCAGAGCCGATCCGCCGCCCGTTCGCGGGCTTTGAGGAGCTTCTGCCGGGTGCGGTGGCGCAGGCGATCGGCCCGGCCTGCCCGGCCTGACTGTTCCAGCAGATCGGCGTAGTTTTGCGCCACGATCTCATAGGTTTCCTGCTGTTCCGGCAGGTGATGGGCCAGGATCTCCAGCGCCCGCAGGTAATTCCGGCCCGCGCGGTCGAAATCGCCGGTATCGTGATAGACCGCCGCCAGATTCGAAGCACTCTGGGCGATGTCGGGATGC
>JAEUWI010000320.1 GCA_016791475.1 Candidatus Hydrogenedentota bacterium | reverse complement strand
TCGTACAGCAGTTTGAAGCGGGGGCTGCCCACGCGCTGCACCAGGTCCGCCCCCCAGCGCGTCCGGTCGCACATGTAGTCCTTGTGGTCCACCTTGCTGTTGAGCAGCTCCATGATGATCGTCACGCCCAGCCGCTCCGCCGTGGGCATGATGCGGGCCAGCCCCGCGGCGCAGTTCTTCAGCCCATCTTCATCGCTCATCCCGGCGCGGTTCCCCGAAAAGACGATCTGCTGCGGGATGCCGGCGTCCTTCACCAGCGGCAGGCGTTCCTCCAGGTCCTTCACGATCGCGTCGTGATGCTCCACGCGGTTGAACCCTTTGGGGATCGGGTTGGATTTCACGTTGGTCGCCACTGCGCAGGTCAGTCCGTGCTTCTTCGCCACCGCCCACTCATCAGGCCCCAGCAACTCCACCGACACGATCCCCATCGCCGCGGCGTTGGCGCAGAGCGCATCCAGCGGCATCCCGCCGTAGCACCATCGACATACGGATTGCTTGAGCCGGCCCTTCACGGGAGAAGGGGTAGGCGCGATCGCGGCGGGCTGCCCCGCGGCGGCGGCCCCGGCAACAGACAGAACGCTGGCGGTCAGAAACTCTCGTCGGAGCA
>JAEUWI010000319.1 GCA_016791475.1 Candidatus Hydrogenedentota bacterium | reverse complement strand
CCGGTTGCCGACAACAAGGAGTAACCGATGATTCTGCTCAATCCGCGGAACATGGTTCGCGACTATCCCGATCGACGCTCGCGGGAGATCATGGAAAAGACCATCGCCTTCTTCGAGAGGAAGGGACTGACCCGGCTCAAGGAGGACTACAACGGCGCGGTCTGGTATGCGGACTTCATCGAATTCTGCAAACGTGAGGGCATCCTCGCGTCGCTGATGACGCCCGCCCGACACGGCAAGGAAGGCGAGAACGCGGTCTGGGACGCCTGGCGGGTGTGAGGCTTTGCCGGAATTCCCGGCTTTTACGGCCTGGGCTACTGCTACGTCTATCAGCTGTCGGTGCTCGGCATCGGCCCGATCTGGATGAGCGGCAATCAGGATGCGCAAGCCAGGGCCAAGCGCCTGCTCGACGAGGCCGAGCGCCTCGGCTGGGTGGAGGAGGCCCTCTTCCTGGAGCGGCTGCTGCTCCGTGCCCAGGGAGGCGAGTATCCCGCCGTCGAGAAAGTGCTGGAGAAGGCGCTGGAGAAGGAGCATCCCGACACGCCGCTGATCCTGGAAGTGATGGTGCCCTTCGCCGTGGCCCGCTACGAGCTGGGCAAGGCCCGTGG
>JAEUWI010000318.1 GCA_016791475.1 Candidatus Hydrogenedentota bacterium | reverse complement strand
AGCGAATGAGTCGGCGCATCATCCGCTCGATGTCGCGCAGCGTCTCGTTCACGTCGATCCGGCTGGGCGGCACGAATTCGTTGCGGCTGAAGAGAAGGAGTTGCCTGGTGAGGGCGGTGCCACGATCGCCGCATTCGCGGATCGCTTCGGCAGCCTCATGAGCCGCTCCCGAGAGGGTGCTGTCGTCGGCAAGTTGCTGCGAATAGGCGTTGATGACGAAGAGGAGGTTGTTGAAGTCGTGGGCGACACCACCGGCCAGTTGCCCTAGCGCCTCCATCTTCTGCATGCGCCGGAACTGCTCCTCGAGGCGCCGCCGTTCGGTGACGTCGGCGCAGACTGCGGCGAGGTGGGTCGGACCGCGGCTGTCGTCGCGTTCGCCGTCGCGCATCACCTCGACCGAGACGGCGCACCAGAATGGGGTTCCGTCCTTGCGGTGGGCCAAGAGTTCGGATTCGGTGACCTCGCCGGTATCGATCGCGCCGTCGGTCAGGACCTCGGCAGCCGACGAGGCATTTAGCACCGCGCCGAGGGTTCGGCCGCTCACCTCTTCCCAGGCGTACCCGGTCGATGCAAGGAACGCCGGATTGGCGAAGACGATCGGCGAGCCC
>JAEUWI010000317.1 GCA_016791475.1 Candidatus Hydrogenedentota bacterium | reverse complement strand
CGCCTTCCAGCGCGCCGTTCAGGTTCTCGAGATCTTCGCTCTTCTTGCGTGCCATGTTGTCTCTCCTGTAAGTCGGGCGACCGGCCGGGGAGGGGCGCCCGGATCAGTCAAACAGATGTTTGGAAAACTTGTTCTGATTATAGGAAAAATGTTCTGGTTGTCAATACCCCAAGATGTTGGGGGTGGCGATCCTTCCGTGGGGTAGAAGCCTATATATGGGGCGAAGAGGGAAGAGGGAAGAGGGAGGAGGGAAGAGGGAAGAGGGAAGAGAGAGGAGAGGGGAGGGCCGGTTCGGGGCGTCGTTGGCTGGCGATTTACATCTGGCTTACAACGGTCGCGAACGGCGCTGACAGGGCTGCGGCAGAGTGTGGTCATGAACACTGCTACCACCGAAACGGATCGGTTGCCGAGGGCGCTCGATCGACGGGGCTTTTTGCGGGCCGGCGGCGTCCTGAGCCTGTTGACGGCCCTGGCTGCCTGCGGTCCACGGCCGACGACGCCGGCCGGCACGCCCACGGCGGCGCGTGATCCGGGTGAGATCGACCGGCCGCCGGCACCAGGTCGGGCTACGGACCCGCCTGAAGCAGCGGCCGGGCTGCCGCATATCCT
>JAEUWI010000316.1 GCA_016791475.1 Candidatus Hydrogenedentota bacterium | reverse complement strand
TTTTGCGGCGGACAATCCGCCCACAACGTCCCGCGGTCAGTTGCCCGCTATCACGATCGGCCCGCGTCCCGCCATATTGCACAGGATCTTCATCGATTCTTCCGTCATGGGCCATTTGCCGGGGTAGGCGACGAATTCCACGTGGCCGTCCATGTAGAGAATGTTACCGCCCTGCTTTCCGGTACCGGTCGGGTGGTGGTCCGGCCATTCGATGATCACGGGGATGTTGGACTGTGTCACCGCAGCCGCCGCGGGATTGTTGATGTCGGTGATGAAGAAGCGCTCGACCCCTTCGCGCAGGCGCCGTACGCCCGGGCCAGCTCCAGCCGCTGATGACTCGCTCGGGGGGAGCGCGGCGACTTCGCCTCGGGTCCAGACTTCAAGCGCCTCCGGCAAGCCTGTACTTACGTGATGGTAGGCCGTCGCGAACTGGCGCATGTCTTCTTCGTTCTGCAGGGCGAAACCGAGATAGACGTAGTCGCGATCATCGGGGGTCTGGGGCGCCGGGCCCTGTCCGGGGCACGCGCAGACGGTGCGTCCGCCCTGCAGGTATTTCGCCATGGCGTCCGCGTCGAACATGAGCCGTCCGGGTTCTGTGGAAAGCGTCGG
>JAEUWI010000315.1 GCA_016791475.1 Candidatus Hydrogenedentota bacterium | reverse complement strand
ATTCTTGATAGTACGAGCCATCCAGCGCTCTTCCCGAGTAGCCGCTATAAACATCATAGACGCCCGATTCCGTCTCGTTCTTGGGAGGAACCTCGATCCAGGTTTTATCGCTTTCGGTGAAAGGATCTTTCGGCACGCTGCGCATATAGCGTTTGTCGACCAGCTCCGCCAAGTCAATGGGATATTTACCAAAGTCAGAATAGAATTGATCAATGGCATTGCGCATGATACCCAAGTCCTGCCGTAACACGGCTTCTTTGGCTTTATCGATAGAATTAAAATACTTCGGCGCGACAATACTTAACAACGTCGCGATAATCGCCATAACCACCAGCAGTTCGATTAAGGTAAACCCTCTGAATTTGCGGGTTCCGGATAGGTTCATCATCACCACTCCCGGTAAGGAATGCCGTTCAGGCCTATGGCTTCCGAACGTGAATGAACATCAAAAACATCGTCGCCTTCCTTGGGACTATCCCAGGGACTCTCATAACTGCGCTTCCCCCAAGTATCCGCAGCCGGAGTCGCCGAGACACCGGCGACATCCAGTTCGACAAACAGTGGATCAGAGGGCAAGCGGCGCAGGAAATAAATAATCTTCTTATCCGG
>JAEUWI010000314.1 GCA_016791475.1 Candidatus Hydrogenedentota bacterium | reverse complement strand
AGATCGTGTCTCCCTGTTCCATCGCCAGGCTGCCCGGCGGCACATCGGTGCTGGCTCGGCTGGGATCAATCCGCTTGCGTTGCTGCGCGGCATACGCCTTCGAGATCAGGCGTTCGACCGGAACTTCGGCCATCGCGGGATCGGCGTAGTACGTCGCCCGGTCCGCAAAGGCGAGCTTTTTCGCTTCGACCAGCAGGTGCAGATACTCGGGGCTGCAGCGCCCCATCTTGGCAAGGTCGTAGGCTTCGAGAATGTTGAGCATTTCCAGCGCCGCGATACCCTGGCCGTTCGGCGGAAGCTCCCACACGTCATAGCCGCGGTAGTTTGTCGAGACCGGCGAGACCCATTCGCTCGTATGATCTTCGAAATCGCGCAGCGCGAACTTGCCGCCGTGCGTCTCGCTGAAGGCGACGATCCGCTGTGCAATCGAGCCGCGATAGAAAGCCTCGCGTCCCTGCGCGGCGATCAGCCGGTAACTGGCGGCCAGGTTGGGATTGCGAAAGATTTCGCCGGTCTGCGGACGTCGTCCGTCAATCAGCCACGTGCGGGCCGAATCCGGCCAGGGCGCAAAGGCCTCTTCCGTTCCGGCCCAGTGACCGGCGATGATTTCG
>JAEUWI010000313.1 GCA_016791475.1 Candidatus Hydrogenedentota bacterium | reverse complement strand
GAAGACACGCTGGTGATTTGGGGAGGAGAATTCGGCCGGACTTCCTACAGCCAGGGAGAGATCAAAAAGGACAGCTTCGGGCGCGACCACCATCCCCGCTGCTTCTCCCTCTGGATGGCCGGCGGCGGGATCAAGCCCGGCATCACGTACGGGGCCACCGACGACTTCGGCTACAACATCACCGACAAGCCCGTTCATGTGCACGATTTCCACGCCACCATCATGCACCTGCTCGGCGTGGATCACCTCAAGCTCACGTATCGTTTCGAAGGGCGCGACTATCGACTCACCGACATCGCTGGAGAACTCGTTCCCGGAATTCTGGCGTGAGCAGCGTTGACGGTCCCGCTCCCAGGCACTCCGAAGCCTCGCCCTCCAACCCAAGGCTCAAGCTGCTCTTCGTGTGCAGTCGAAACCGAAAGCGAAGCCTTACGGCGGAAGAGATCTATCGCGGTTCAGCGCGCTACGATGTTCGATCGGCCGGAACGCAACCCGAGGCGCGTGTCCGACTTACCGCCGGTCTCATCGGCTGGGCCGATGTCATCTTCTTCATGGAGAAATCCCATTTGAACCGGGCCGCAGAACGGTTCAGTGAGGAGCTAAATCAGAAGT
>JAEUWI010000312.1 GCA_016791475.1 Candidatus Hydrogenedentota bacterium | reverse complement strand
GCATCGAAATTGTACGTCGAAGACCTACGCGAAGAATTTGTAAAGGACTTCGTCTGGACTGCGGTGAAAGCCAACGCTCTTTACGAGGGCGTTTATCTGCTAGGCACATCGCTTGCGCGTCCTGTCATCGCCAAACGCCAGATCGAGATCGCCCGAAAAGAAGGCGCCGATGCCGTTGCCCACGGAGCCACTGGCAAGGGCAACGACCAGGTCCGTTTCGAGTTGACCTACTACGCACTTCAGCCTGATATCAAGGTGATGGGAATTCAAAGGCCGTGCCGACCTGATCGCCTATTGCGAGAAGCACGCCATTCCGGTCACGGCGACCGCCGAAAAACCATATTCGATGGACCGCAACCTAATGCATGTCTCTTACGAGGGCGGCGTTCTGGAAGACCCTTGGGCTGCACCGCCCGAGGATATGTTTCTGCTGACGCGATCGCCGGAGAACGCATCGGACCAGGCCGAAGAGATCATTCTCTCATTCGAAAAAGGCGAGCCCGTGGCGATCAACGGCGTCGGACACGGTGCAGTCGACCTTCTCTCTCACCTTAACTACCTCGGCGGCGAACACGGTATCGGCCGGGTCGATCTGGTCGAGAACCGCTTCGT
>JAEUWI010000311.1 GCA_016791475.1 Candidatus Hydrogenedentota bacterium | reverse complement strand
CGCAGCGCAGTTTGCGGCGAATCCAACTGTCGAGGTCTTCCAGAACCCGCTGGGTCTCGGTCAGCTTGAAGTACGCTGCCCAGCCACGCAGGATCGGATTCAGCTCGACAATCGTCTGGCCCAGACTGCAGCCGCGGCCGCGGCGAAACACCTCACCAACCTTGGCCTTGAGCCGTTCGATACTGGTCGGCGCGATACGCAGCTTCGGCGCCTTGTGCGCCGTCAGGCTGTAGCCCAGAAACTTGCGGTGCCAAGGTTGAGCGACTGCGCTCTTCGCCGCATTGACGTTGAGCTTGAGCCGTTCTTCCAGAAACTGGGTCATGCTCGCCAGCACCCGCGCGCCGGCCGCTTCGCTGCGGACGTAGATGTTGCAGTCGTCCGCATAGCGGCAGAACGCATGGCCGCGGCGCTCCAGTTCCCGGTCCAGGTCCGTCAGCAGGATGTTCGACAGCAGCGGACTCAACGGACCACCTTGCGGCGTGCCCTGCGTCCTCGGCGAGACCACGCCCTCCTCCATCATTCCCGCTTCCAGATACCGCCGGATCAGCTTCAGAACCCGCCTGTCGCCAACCACGCGCGCCACCCGCTCCATCAGGATGTCGTGGTTGACCC
>JAEUWI010000310.1 GCA_016791475.1 Candidatus Hydrogenedentota bacterium | reverse complement strand
GTCAACGTCGCCTCCGCCTGCGGGCTGACGCCGCAATATGAGGGGCTCGAGAAACTTTATCAGAGCTACAAGGACAAGGGCCTCGTCGTGGCGGGCTTCCCGGCGAACAATTTCGCCGCCCAGGAGCCGGGCACGAACGACGAGATCGCGACTTTCTGCTCGACCAAATACGACGTGCACTTCCCGATGTTTTCGAAGCTCTCCGTACGCGGCGACGATCAGCATCCGCTGTACGCGCAGCTGGTGTCGGAAATCCCGGCCGCGACGCCATCGCCGCAAGGCGGGCTGAAGGCGCGGCTGACAGAGAAGGGCCTGGGCCCCAAGACCGACACCGAAGTGATGTGGAACTTCGAGAAGTTCATCATCGGCAAGGACGGCAAGGTCGTCGGCCGCTTCCACCCCGACGTGCCGCCGGATTCCCCGGCCTTGGTCGCGGCGATCGAAAAAGCGCTGGCGGCCTGAGCGCGCACAAGAGTTAAGGGGAGGGCGGCATGCACACGATCCTTGCGCCGGTGATGGCGCTGGTTGTCTGGTCTTTGATCATGTTGGCGTGGCTGGCGCTGGCGCGCTTTCCGGCCATGGCCAAGAGCAACATAGATCTTGCGAAAGTTCC
>JAEUWI010000309.1 GCA_016791475.1 Candidatus Hydrogenedentota bacterium | reverse complement strand
GAAGGCGAGCGCGGGGGCGGCGGGATCGGCCGCGAGGGCGACGGGCTTGCCGCCCTCCTTCAAGAAGGTGCGGAGCTTGGCCTTCTGGATCTTGCCGCTCGTCGTCCGCGGGAGATCGGCGAGGGGGACGAAGGACGCGGGCTGCTTCGCGCGCGAGAGCTTCGACGCGCAGAGCTCGGCGAGCTCGATGCGGACGGCGTCGAAGGACGCGCCCTCCTTGTGGCACACGACGGCGACGACGTCCTCGCCCATCACGGGGTGGGGCACGCCGACGACCGCGACGTCGCGCACGGCCGGGTGCGTCGCGACGACCTCCTCGACGGCCGCGGGGCTCACGTTGACGCCGCCGCGGATGATGAGGTCCTTCTTGCGGCCCGTGATGCGGAGCCGGCCGGCGACGAAGCGACCGACGTCGCCCGTCCGGAACCAGCCGTCCTCGAGCAGCGTCGTCCAGTCGAGGTTGGTGGCCCCGGGGATGTGCCCGTTCCGGGAAACGCCGACCTCGGCCACGTCGCCCCGGTACTCCTCCGGCGCCCGGGCATCCACGATCCGGAGCGACTCGTCGCCCGACCGGTTCCGGATCTCGGCGGCGCCGATCAGGACGTCGGGCCTGA
>JAEUWI010000308.1 GCA_016791475.1 Candidatus Hydrogenedentota bacterium | reverse complement strand
GGAGGTGACGCCCCATGCGCGGCTCGAGGTGCAGCAGGCCGCGCACCCCGTGTCGGCGCAGCAGGCCGGCGCCCTGCGCAGCACCGCGCTGCAGCTGGGCCGCAGCGTGAAGGCCGGCGAAGTGCTGGCCGAGCTGGACGACCGCGCCGCGCGCGCCCGCCTGGCCGCAGAGGTGCAGGTGCGCGATGCGCAGTCGCGGTCGCGTCTCGACGCCCTGCAAGGCCAACTGGCGGCACTGGACGGCGAGGCCGCCACGCTGAGCGGAACCTGCGCTGGTGTGGACGAGGATGGCGCCCTGCTGCTGCGGACGCCCGATGGGTTGCGCCGCGTCCTGTCGGGTGAAGTGTCCCTGAGGCTTGCCTGATGGATCTGCTTCTCGACGTAGGCAACACCCGCCTCAAGTGGGGCCTGCATGACGGCAAGGGGTGGTGCGGCCAGGGGGCCGTGCTCCTGAGCGCCCTGGATGGCTTCGCCGACGTACTCGCCGGCCTGGGGCCGGTGGACCGCATGCTCGGTGCCAATGTGGCTGGCGCCACTATTGGCGGGCGACTCGGGGCCTTCCTCAAGCAGGCCGGTCTGACAGCCGAGTGGATACGCCCCCTGGACGAAGGCTAT
>JAEUWI010000307.1 GCA_016791475.1 Candidatus Hydrogenedentota bacterium | reverse complement strand
ATCTTGCCGCTGTTCTGTAGCACTTCCCGTTCATCAAATTCGAGGAAGGCGTCCAGCCGCTTGGACCAGTCTTCCATGCTCATGGGGATTTTGCGGCGGGCACGATCCTCGGCCAGTTCCAGATAAGCGTTGACGATACGGCCCAATGAATCCAACTCGTCCTTGGTCAGGTAGTTCTTGGCCACTGCCACGTCGGTTTTCAGGATCTTGCCTTCGGGCGCGTTCGCCGGAAGTCAGCCCCATATGTGACTTGCTGCTATCGGCCCGCTTACGGATCAACTCTGCAGCGGTATGGCCGTGGATGGCGTAGTGCAGTTTATTCTGTACCTTGGCGAAGAATACTTTAGTCGTTGGTGCGTCCTTGTTGTAATCCACGCTGGTGGCGTAGATGTCGGTGATCTTCTGGTAGAAGCGTCGCTCGCTGAGGCGGATCTCGCGGATTTCCGCCAGCAGCCGCTCGAAGTAATCCTCGCCCAGGAAGCTGCCGTTTTCCATGCGCTGACGATCCAGCACATAGCCCTTGATGGCGAACCACGCAGCACGCCGGTCGCCCACTGGCGGAACTGCGTGGCGCGTAGGGAATTAACCCGGTAGCCGACGGAAATGATGGCGTCGAG
>JAEUWI010000306.1 GCA_016791475.1 Candidatus Hydrogenedentota bacterium | reverse complement strand
CCGGCGGCAGCGACCCGGACAACAACGGCATCGTGGGCACCGGCCCGATCCCGACGGATACCGACGGCGACGGCCTGGCCGACGTGGTGGATACCGACAACGGCGGTACGCCGCTGCCGAACCCCGACACGGACGGCGACGGCACCCCGGATACGCAAGACCTGGATTCGGACAACGACGGCGTGACCGACATCGTTGAAAGCGGCGGCTCCGACCCGGACAACAACGGCATAGCCGGCACGGGCGCGGTACCGACCGACACGGACGGCGACGGCATCGTGGACGCAGCCGACCAGGACCCCAACGCCTTCGGCGACGCGGGCAACACGACGCCGAACGTAGACACGGACGGCGACGGACAACCGGATGCGCAAGACCTCGACTCCGACAACGACGGCATCACGGACGTGGTGGAAAGCGGCGGCTCCGACCCGGACAACGACGGCATCGTGGGCACCGGCCCGATTCCGACGGACACGGACGGCGACGGTCTGGCCGATGTGGCCGACCAGGACCTGAACGGATTCGGCGATGCGGGCAACACGACGCCGAACGAGGACACGGACGGCGACGGCGTACCGGATGCGCAAGACCTCGACTCGGACAACGACGGCATCA
>JAEUWI010000305.1:317-619 GCA_016791475.1 Candidatus Hydrogenedentota bacterium | reverse complement strand
GCCCGAAATCGATCACCCGGAGGCGAACACGCGCCTCGTCCGAGTCGACCCGGACGATCACCTGGCCACCCGCCTTGGCGTATTTGAGGGCGTTGTCGATGAGGTTCATCACCGCGAGCTCGAGCGCCTTGGCGTCGATGCTCCCGAAGGCCGGGGGGCCCACGATCTCCAGAGAGAGCTGGACCTCGTCCCGGACCGCGCGCTGCTGGTAGATCTCGACGGCGCGCCGGGCGACCTCGGCCACGCTCCCGACGGCGAAGTCGTAGGTCGCCTTGCCCCGTTCGACCCTCGCAAAATCGAGC
>JAEUWI010000305.1:0-305 GCA_016791475.1 Candidatus Hydrogenedentota bacterium | reverse complement strand
AGGCGCTCGCTCTCGCTGACGATGATCTGGAGGTATTGTTTCTTCTTCTCGGCCGACGACGCGCGGTCCAGGAGCAAGAGCTCGCCGAACATCCGGATCAGGGAGAGCGGCGTCTTCAGCTCGTGGGAGACGTTGGCCACGAAGTCGCTCTTCAGGGCGGAGAGGCGCCGCTCCTCGACCGACCCGCGCATGACGATGAAGAGGCTCGCGATCGTGACGATGCCGGCGACGATGACGAGCGCGAGCTCGATCGTGCGCTGGCGCTCCGCCTGCCGGCCGACCTCCTCCGCGCTCGTGAGGGCGAC
>JAEUWI010000304.1 GCA_016791475.1 Candidatus Hydrogenedentota bacterium | reverse complement strand
ATCGGGCAAAACACCCTTAATCCGATGTTGATCCATACCTATGCAAAAATAAACCCAATAAAAAATTCTTATTCATTTAAAGTTAGTTGACCAATAATAATTACATTAAATTCAAATATCTAAAGTTGAAAAAAGTGCTAGCATCGCTATCCTAATCCTGCTTAATCAGATTAGGGTGGTATGCTATCTACATAAAGGGAGAATCGATCTACAAGTACTACTTGTCAATCAGTAGTCACTTGCCAGTTCTCCGATATCATACATACATTATAGATAAATAGATGAATAGAGGAAGGATGAAGGATGAAGGATGAAGGATGAGGGATTAATATGAATATGAAGGCATCAGTATTTGTTTTGGTTTATTTATTGGATTAAGGCGGTGAAGCTGTAGAATTTGTTTAATCTTCCGATGCGGAGTTAGTATTGTTTTCGCTGGGCTGTGCAATCACGGACATCTTTGGCTGCTCTACATGCCTTCTCAGCACTGTCGACACTATTAAAAACAACCAAATACCGATAATCATCCTTCTCTTTCACCGGAGTCCTAATCATAACATTAACTCCCCCAATCTAACTCATACATTTAATAAACTTCTCCTCATCTTCACATGTGGGTC
>JAEUWI010000303.1 GCA_016791475.1 Candidatus Hydrogenedentota bacterium | reverse complement strand
AAGCCGCACGCGCTGATCATCAAGCGCCACATGGCGCCGGGCATCGAGGGCGCCGAGGGCAGCCCGCACGCGCACGAGGTCCTGAAGACCGACGTCGCCGTCAAGTACCTCGAGCAGCGCGGCCAGACGGCGGCGGTCGAGATCCTGAAGGCGGCCAGGGGCGACAAGAGCCCGCTGACCTACGAGGGCAGCTCCGGCGTCGGCAAGAACCGCGACGACTTCGGCAAGATCGTGAACGCCATCCTCGACGGCATGTCGCCCGCGGACCGCGTCGCGCGCGTGCGCGTGTTCGACAACGACCTCGAAGGCTCGTGCGGCCTGCACCACATCCGCAAGGCCCACCCCGAGGTCTTCGTGCGCGGCGGCATCATGGAGCGCGGCAACTTCTCCGCCGCCGCCGGCTTCGGCAGCGAGAAGGGCAGGCAGGGCATCTTCGCGACGTTCTCCGCGTTCCTCGAGATGTGCATCAGCGAGATCACGATGGCGCGGCTGAACTTCTCGAACGTGCTCGCGCACTTCAGCCACAGCGGCGTCGACGACATGGCGGACAACACCTGCCACTTCGGCATCAACTCGATGTTCGCCGACGGCGGCCTGACGCCCGGCCACGGCGAGGACGAGA
>JAEUWI010000302.1 GCA_016791475.1 Candidatus Hydrogenedentota bacterium | reverse complement strand
GTAGCGGCGCTCGATCCACATCGTGCCCGGGGGCAGCCTGCGGGGCAGCTGGATGCGGTCGCGCCAGCACGACACCGCGGTCGTCTCCCCACCGTTGTCGTCGGCGACCACAGCGACGTCCGCCATGAACCCGCACACGTCGCAGGTCAGGCGGGCCGGCATCGAGGCGGGCACGTCGAGCACGGGCAGATCATCCACCCCGCGAGGTCACGCTGCGTGGTCGACACGCGCCAAGTGTTCACCAAAGGCCGGGACCTCTGTTGTGCTGACGAGCGCCCGGGCGTGGAAGGATCGAGTGCGGACATCCACCACCGTCATGCGAGTACAGGAGCACATCTCATGCCCATCGCAACCCCCGAGGCCTACGCCGAGATGCTCGACCGGGCCAAGGAAGGCCGCTTCGCCTACCCGGCCATCAACGTCAGCTCGTCGCAGACCCTGAACGCCGCGATCCGCGGCTTCGCCGAGGCCGAGAGCGACGGCATCATCCAGGTCTCCACCGGCGGCGCCGAGTACTTCTCCGGCCCCACGGTCAAGGACATGGTCACCGGCTCGGCCGCCTTCGCCGCCTTCGCCCACGAGGTCGCCAAGAAGTACGACATCCAGATCGCCCTGCACACCGA
>JAEUWI010000301.1 GCA_016791475.1 Candidatus Hydrogenedentota bacterium | reverse complement strand
CGGATGTTGTAGTACTCGGGGCGCGTGAAGTCCTTGAACTGATCGAGGTTGTCGACCAGGTCCTTCACGATGTCCTTGGCGTCGAAGCGCGGGTTGAAGCTGAGGATGCGCTTGGCCTTTTCTGCCGAGACCTTGTAGTTGCGGAAGTCCTGGATGTTTTTCACGATGATCTTGGAATCGACGCCCAGGTACTCGCGCACGCCTTCGTTCACCAGGTCGGCGATCTCGCCGATGGTGTAGTTGCCCGAAGCGATGTTGAACACGCCGGACACTTCCTGCGTGGACATCGTGTTGATCACCAGATCCAGGCGCATGCGAGGCGAAAAGCCGCTCACCGTACCCTGGCGGAAGCCGATGACGGAAAAGCTCTCGTCGGCCATCTGCAGGGCACCGTACTCACCTTGAAGCTTGGAAATGCCGTAGGGGTAGGCGCAGGTGGTCGGCGCGGTCTCGTCGTACAGCTCGTTGACCGTGTAGCCATAGACCGAGCAGGAGCCGCCGTGGATGAAGCGCTTCACGCCGGCACGCTTGGCGATGTAGGCCAGGTAGGCCGGCGCCGAGGCGTTTTCGACGAAGTTGCGCGCCGGCGAGTACTCGGCCATCGGGTCGTTGGACAGGCCGGCCA
>JAEUWI010000300.1 GCA_016791475.1 Candidatus Hydrogenedentota bacterium | reverse complement strand
CTACGATGGAGCGACGGGCGGTATATTCGGGATGTTCATCACGGTAAACATTGTCCCCTATATCACGGCCTATTCCACCGCAAATCTGGCCTTGTTGCAGACCGTCAAGGATAGTCTGAAAAGGGATCAATCGTTCACCCACCCGGGGAATAGCGTGTACGCGGCAGGCCAGACCGTGCAATTGTATCACTTGAAAGAAGGTATCGAGCGCTTCTTCATCACGGACATCAACAACCCGGCCGGTTCGGCCGTGGCACAGTCCACATTGGCCATGATGTGGGACGTTGTCGGCACGGATGTCAGCATCTTCAACCACGTACCGGGCGGGGCCAATGTGCTATTCGCCGACGGCCACGTGGAATTCCAGAAGTATGTCGCAAACGGCGACGCCACCCAGGCCAACTTTGGTGCGAACGGCGAAGACGACCAGTTCCCCACAAGCACCACGTGGGCCTGGCTGACAACGGCCGGCCAGTAACCGCCGCGGCGCGAGCGTCTAACCGACATAGAATACCCGGCGCCCCTTGGGGCGCCGGGTCTTCTTTGCGCGGAACGACACGTCCCCTTCCGCCATTCATGGGAATCCTTGTTTCCCATCTGTCTCGCCCGCGTGTAACAATGAACTC
>JAEUWI010000299.1 GCA_016791475.1 Candidatus Hydrogenedentota bacterium | reverse complement strand
AAGGAACGGCGTCGTCGAATTCCACGACAGGCGGTTGAGCGCGGGCGCCAGCCGCGCCGACGACACGAAGCGCGGATCGCCGAGCGCCGGGTCGGCATCGGCGCCGCCCGCAAGCGTGCGCAGCGCCGCCGCGTAGTCCGTCCACGCCGCGGCGAACTTCGCCGCTCCCGGCAGAGTGGCAGCGACGACGGCGCCCTTGCCTTCCGTCAGCGGCAGTTGAAAGGCCAATCCCTCGCGCGGCATCGTGGCCTCGAGGATCGCCGGCGTCGCCTGGGACACCCACTTGTCGAAATCCGGTTTCGCAGCGGCGCGACGATCGTTGCGCTGCTTCGAGGCGGCGGCAATCTCGCCGGGCAGAGCGTCCCAGCGCGGGCGGTCTTCCATCGACGGCACGACGAGGACGGGACCACTGTCTTTGACATTGCCGTCCTTCGGCGCCTGAGTCGTGTTCCGGAAAAAGGCAGCGAGGCTGTAGTAATCCTTCATCGAGATGGGGTCGAACTTGTGGTCGTGGCACTGGGCGCAGTTCGCCGTCAGGCCCAGCATCACCCAGCCGAAGGTCTGCACCCGGTCCGCGGCGTAGTTGGCGAGATTCTCCTCGTCGATGGTGCCGCCCTCGTTCGTGGT
>JAEUWI010000298.1 GCA_016791475.1 Candidatus Hydrogenedentota bacterium | reverse complement strand
AACCAGAGGGCTTGATGAGATTTTGGTATATTTATATGGCTTAGGATATCAACTGATTAATAGTGGGGCAATAATACCCACTTTCCCACTTTTGGCAAAATGGAATTTTGTATTTATCTTGTTTTGGCGCCTTGGCGGTATGGATGTGGACTTTCATCCTTTTTCATAGACTATCAGCCCTTCTCTCAAACCCTTTCCTGAATTAGCTGTTCATATCTTTGCCCCAAAGAATAACCCACCCACCACCACACACCATGAACTGTCCTAAATGCAACGTCCTGCTGGCCATTTCTGATCGCCAGGGAATTGAAATTGATTACTGTCCCCAGTGCCGCGGCGTTTGGCTCGATCGCGGTGAACTGGATAAAATCATCGAACGCACCAACCAGCAGTTTGCCCAGTATAAAGGCGGCCATCACGATGATGACGACGACGACCGCTACCGCCGTGAACACAAGCAACACAGCAGCGATCGGCCGTTCGGGGATCACGACCGCGACCGCGGCGGCTACCGCAAACCGCACAAGAAATCCATCTGGGGAGATCTGTTTGACCTGGATTGAGGCCTCGGCCTTAGGTTGGCGCAACAAGCAAAGCCTGCGCTCTTCTTCCGCTTCGGGCGGGTAG
>JAEUWI010000297.1 GCA_016791475.1 Candidatus Hydrogenedentota bacterium | reverse complement strand
CTGCTCAAAAATCCGCCCATCCTGATCTTCGACGAAGCCACCTCGGCACTTGATTCGGCTACCGAGCGAGCCATCCAGGGGCAACTCGAACAGGTCGCCCGGGGCCGCACCACGCTGGTCATTGCCCACCGCCTATCGACGGTAATGAGCGCTGACGAAATCCTGGTGATGGACGATGGCCGGATTGTCGAACGGGGCCGCCACCGGGATCTGCTTTCCGCCGCGGGCACCTACGCCCGCATGTGGACCCTGCAGCAACAGGAAGAGCAAGCGGCGCCGGAATCCTCGGCGACAAGCAGCCCCTCCGGCCGAGACGACGCCTGAAATCCCGTCGGCGAAACATTCGGGCAACAACGAATCACCGGCTGCGTGTTAGCATTGCCAAAGGTCATAGGTACGGGATCATCCGGTTGCCGCGTGGTGTCATTCCCCAGCTCCCGCGTTTTGCCCCAAATGAAGACATGATCGAATCATGGCGATGACACAGAACACGATGAAGGTGCTTGCGGTAGACGACAACCGCACCAATCTTCACATCCTGCAGGTGTTCCTCAAAAAGCTCGGTCACGAGGTCATCGTCGCCGAGAACGGCGAGGAAGCTGTGCGTCGTTTCGCTGAGGAAATGCCT
>JAEUWI010000296.1 GCA_016791475.1 Candidatus Hydrogenedentota bacterium | reverse complement strand
GTGGATTGTAGCATAGCGGCCCAGGGTGATCAAGATGTCGGGTCGTTTGTGCGCGGACGGTGTGCGGATATGGAAATGCGAACACCACCACACCCGGGGCGGCATTCGCATCGAAATGGCTGTTTACGACGCGCGTCCGCGTTATTCCGCCTCATCCCGCGCAGCATCGTTGACTTCGTCCTCGTCCTCGGCCTTCTTCGAGCGACCTTTGACTTCCTTGGGCTTTTCGTCCTTTTCCTGGGGCTTCACGGCATCCTTGAATTCGGTTATGGCCTCGCCCAGCGAGCGTCCCACCCCGGAAATCTTGGAGCCGCCGAAGACCAGCAGGCAGATTATCATGATGACGACCAACTCAGTCATACCAAGTCCAAACATCGAAATTCTCCTGTTGCCTGCAAGTCTCAGGCGTGAGTCCCTTTGAATGGGGACGTAAAGCTATCGCGGCGCATGTCAAACAACATAGCGCCGTCGCGCCCTTCTTAAGGTATCGGCCAGGCGGCCTCTGCAGGCGTGCGGCGACAGGTAGGAGTGTAAACGTACCAGGGGCGGCGCGGGGAGAGGTCTTCTGCCAGTGGGCACTACTGTATTGCGGACATTATAGAAGGTGTCCGAAGTCAATACAAGTATTC
>JAEUWI010000295.1 GCA_016791475.1 Candidatus Hydrogenedentota bacterium | reverse complement strand
GCTGGTCAGGCGCGCGCGCTCGACGAGCAGCACGTCCTTCCAGCCAAGCTTTGCGAGATGGTAGGCGGTCGAGCATCCGGCGATGCCGCCGCCGATTACGACCACGCGCGCCGACGACTTCAACCCCGACATGCCCGCTGCTCCTACGCTGATTTCTAGTTGACCCGCGTGAGGAGCGGCTTGCCTTCGGCGGCGCAGATGAGATTGTCGACCACGAGATCGCCCATCGCCTTGCGCTTCTCGACGGTCGCCGAGGCGACGCAGTTGGCCAGCGCCAGGATGGCGCCGACCGACAGGTCGAGGCCGCCCGTCAGCACCGGCAGGGTCTGCGCCATCGTCGCGAAGGCCAGCGCCACGCCCTGGTGGGCCAGCGTGTTGACGACGACCGGCGACAGGCCGCGCGGGTGGACGTTGAGGAACGCCACCAGCAGGGCGACGAGGACGGCGCAGAGAAGGGAGACGGACGGCTTCGCAGGATGCATGGACTGGGCTCGCTCCAGATGTTCGGGGGCTGGTGCCCGGATGCTGGGCCTTCGGGAGGCTATTCGAGAAGGCCAGTTTGAGCCATCGGATCGGCATCCAGTGTGAACGGCTTCACAGGCTCGTCGGGGAATTCGACCGAAGGAGTCG
>JAEUWI010000294.1 GCA_016791475.1 Candidatus Hydrogenedentota bacterium | reverse complement strand
CACCGAGGCGGATTATGCCCTCGCGAGTGGTGCAGTTTCGGGGCACTCTGGCGCAATCCTGAGTGATCTGGTTAGCTCACCGTCCGACCGCCACCAACGAAAAGAGCTTCCTAGAGCACTGGTGAGCGCCGTAGGAAGCTCTGAGAATCAAACAGAGTGGGCGATACAAGACTCGAACTTGTGACCCCTAGCTTGTCGAGCTAGTGCTCTAACCAACTGAGCTAATCGCCCGAAAATAGTCGCCGCCGCCCTCGCCGGAGCCGAGTTCTCGGCCAATCGAGCGAACGCCGCGGACGTCGCGGTTGTCCGTTGTTTTGAGACACGCCGCGACAGGTTCCGTTCGGTCGTTGGTTTGCGACTGAACGGCGAACTGCCAAGTGTGACGCACAAATAGAAGATCGTCAAGTGGCCCAACGGACGCGAACCGCGCCGCCGACCTTGCCGGAAACCTAAAGACTGCTCTATCTTACGATCGTTCGCAGCCCTTTCGTCGGCCCTGCGCCGCGCGTCCTTGGTATGGACGTGATTCGGCGCCGGTTGCCGCTATCTCAGGACCACCGATGCTCCAAGTCAAACTTCCCGACGGCAGCGTAAAAGATTATTCCCAACCGGTTCGAGTACTCGATGTCGC
>JAEUWI010000293.1 GCA_016791475.1 Candidatus Hydrogenedentota bacterium | reverse complement strand
GCGGCGTGGTCAGCTGGCCTACCTCATACACGAACATGCGGCCCGGTTGCACCTCTTCGCGCTTGCAGGCTGCCTCGTAGGCCTTGAAGTTTTCCGGCCAGGCGTTCTTGAACTGCAGCGCGATGCCTCGGCCCATGATGCCGACGCAGTTCACGGTGTTGACGATGGCTTCCGCATCGTCCTTGAGAATGTCGCCGCTGGTAAATTCGATCATCGCGGTCTCCTTGTCAGTAGTACCAGGCCGGCAGCACGGCCACTGGCGGCCGGTGCCCACCCACGGGCAAAGCGTGCGCCACCTGGGTGTTGATCGCTGCAGAGTACACGCCGATGCGCTCGATCAACTGCCACGGGAAGCTGTGCTCCATGAGGAACTCGGCCTGTTTGCGCTCCTTGACGGCCGGCCACTGCGTGCTGGCCACCGCGCCCCAGTCGATCTCGCCCAACTGAGCCAGGTCTGCCCGGTCTTCGAAGTAGTACGAACCCGCGTTGGACAGCGTGAAGGCCCACCGCCTGCCGTTGGCCTGAGCCCAAGCGACGGCGTTGAACAAGTCGGCCTCAAGGTGCACGATCGGCTCCTGCCCGCCCTTGTAGGCCAACTCGGGGTTGCGCTTGTGGATCAGGTACAGCATTAC
>JAEUWI010000292.1 GCA_016791475.1 Candidatus Hydrogenedentota bacterium | reverse complement strand
CGCTTCGCGCCGGAGCAGTCGTTCTTCATCGTGTTCCGCGATGGTAATCCGGCGCCGACCGGCGACCGCAATTTCGCCACGCTCCGCACCGTCTCCGAGGTGAGCGGCCCGTGGGAGGTGTCCTTCGATCCGAAATGGGGCGGCCCGGAGAAAATCAATTTCGACCGGCTCGAGGACTGGACCCTGCGGACCGAGCCCGATATCCGCCACTATTCCGGCACGGCGGTCTATCGGAAGCGCTTCGAGCTGGACTCCGCACTTCTCCGGGACCGCTCCGCCCCGCTCCTGCTCGACCTGGGCACGGTGAAGAACCTCGCCCGCGTGCGCCTCAACGGCCGCGATCTCGGCGTCGTCTGGTGCGCGCCCTGGCAGGTGGACATCTCCGCCGCCGCCCAAGCGGGGCGCAACGAGTTGGAAATCACCGTGGCCAATCTCTGGCCCAACCGCCTCATCGGCGACCAGGCCCTGCCGCCGGAAAAGCGCCGGACCTGGGTCAGCATCAATCCCTTCAAGGCGGATTCACCCCTGCTCGAATCCGGCCTCCTCGGGCCGGTGACGCTGCAAACGACGCTCAAGTAATCCCACCCCATGACGCCTCCCCCGCTCCGCCTCGGCCTGTTCGGCATCGGCCTC
>JAEUWI010000291.1 GCA_016791475.1 Candidatus Hydrogenedentota bacterium | reverse complement strand
GAAATCGGCTACCGGAGCGCGCCGGGCCAGGGCACGACCTTTTGGTTTACGGTGTGTCTGGCCGTTGGCTCGGATTCGGTCGAACCGGCATCGCTGCGGCCAATCGAGGTTCGGCGGCTGACGGGTCGAGTCTTGCTGGCCGAGGATAACCCGGTCAACAGCTTGGTGGCGGAGGAAATGCTTAAGACTTTGGGGTTGGAAGTGGAGTTGGCCGCCAACGGGCTGGAAGCTCTGAACGGGTGGAGCGAGGGCCGCTTTAATCTCGTCTTGATGGATTGCCAGATGCCCGAGATGGACGGCTTTGAAGCGACCCGCCAGATTCGCGCCCGCGAGGCGACCGAACCGGATCGCGTCCGCGCGGACCCGATTCCCATCGTCGCGCTGACCGCCAATGCGTTTTCAGAAGATCGGGAACGCTGTTTGGCCATCGGCATGAACGATTATCTGTCCAAACCGTTTTCGCGGGACGCGCTCTATCAAACGCTGCGGCGCTGGATTCCGGATCGGGCTTGAAGTGTTTTATGGGTGATCTTTGCCGCTTGGGACGTTCAAGCCGTCGGCTCGAAGGTCAATTCCGGCATGACCACTTCCCAGCAGTCGCAACAGATCAAGCGTTGGTATTCGGGTTTTTCG
>JAEUWI010000290.1 GCA_016791475.1 Candidatus Hydrogenedentota bacterium | reverse complement strand
AGGGCGATGAAGCGTTCCGGATGGACCATGCCGAATTCCGGATGCCGCCAACGGATCAAGGCTTCGGCGCCGACGATGGCGCCATCGGCCAGGCGGATCTGAGGCTGGGAGTATAGGCTTAACTCGCCGTTTTCCAGGCCGCTCCACAGCGCGTTCTCCAGCCTCAGCCGCTCGGCGGCGAAAGTCCCCAGATCCTGCGTGTAGAACTGCAGCGAGCCGCCGCCGGCGGCCTTGGCCCGATGCATGGCGGCATCGGCATGGGCGAGGAGGGTCTCGGCATCCCGGCCGTCGCCGGGATAGAGGCTGGCGCCTATGCTGCAGGCTTGGTGGATGGAATGTCCTTGCACGACGAAGGGCTGCATGAAGGCGGTGAGCACCTTGCTGGCGCCATGCAGGGTTTCCTGGACGCCGCTGCGCAGCCCGTCGAGGACGATGACGAATTCGTCGCTGCCGTGGCGGGCGACGGTGTCGCCGTCGCGGACGATCTGTTGCAGGCGGGCGGCGATTTCCCGGATCAGGGCATCGCCAAAGGAGTGGCCCATGCTGTCGTTGATGAACTTGAAGCGCTCGATGCCGACGAAAAGCACGGCCAGCACCATGTCCTTGTCGCGGCCGAGGTGGGCGATGGCCTGCTC
>JAEUWI010000289.1 GCA_016791475.1 Candidatus Hydrogenedentota bacterium | reverse complement strand
CCTGCTCCCCCACTGCCACGATGCCATCCTCCAGTTGCTGGAGAAAGGCGGGGTCGGGCGGGGGCACGGTATCGTCGTCCGCGTTGCTCGCATAGGCCACGGTGACCGGGCCCGAGTGGGTGTGGGTCGCCGTGAGGCAGATCGCGGTGGCAGGCACACCCGTGACGGCCTCCAGGCGCTTCCGCGCACGGGCCGCGAGTGCTTTCGGCACGAAGATCACGTCATTGCCGATGAAGAGTTGCTGTTCCCCGCCGCTCCGCAGGTACAGCGCGGAACTCAGCAGCGGGTCGTGCACGCCGGTGCTGTTGCGCTTTACGTGGGGGTAGCCGAAGAGGTGGAGCGAGGTCTCCGGCGTGATATCGACTTCCGCCGCACCGGCGAACAGGGGTTGGGTCAAGGGATCCCTTTCGAGCAGGGCGCGTATCGCCCCGCGGGCTTGAATATGTTGTTATAACCAATTATACTTTTCCTGTACGCACCGTGCAATCGCATCTTGGGACCCGCCCGTGCACACCATGTCCATGACCGCCTACAACCGCGTGGCCGCCGCCTTGCGCGACCAGATTCTCTCTGGCTCGTGGGAAGGGCGCCTGCAACTGCCCACGGAACGCGAGTTGTGCGATCACTATCAGGCCTCC
>JAEUWI010000288.1 GCA_016791475.1 Candidatus Hydrogenedentota bacterium | reverse complement strand
CGGCAATACGCGCACGGTCATCGGCCTGATGTGCAGCCGGCTCAAGGCCGAGCACGTCCGCCGCACCCGACTCCTTCGCGCAGCGCGTTGCCCAGGCCGAGGCGCGCATCGGCTCGACGTGCGCCTCGGCGACAGGCTGCAGGCGGTGCTCGAGTTCAGGTTGTCGAGGTTGCGAAGCAGGCTGCATTGCGGGGAAACCGGGGGCAAGTCGCCATTCCGCAAAAATTCTCATTTCGGCAGTGACAGCGTCGGTTTCCTTGCCTACTCTTCCGTGAGGCGCCAACCCTCGGGGCGCGGCATACGGAGGTTGTCATGGCTGATCCATTTCTGGGCGAGATCCGGGCCTTCGCCGGCAATTTCGCTCCCCTCGGGTGGGCGCTGTGTCAGGGGCAGCTTCTGCCCATCGCCCAGAACGACGCCTTGTTCGCGCTGATCGGGACGACCTATGGCGGTGACGGGCAAACCTCCTTTGCGCTGCCCAACCTCGCGGGCCGCATCCCCATCCATCAGGGTGCGGGGCCCGGCCTGACCCCGCGGGCGCTGGGGGAGGCGGGCGGCAGTGAAACCGTCGCCCTCGGCGTCCCGCAACTCCCCAGTCACAGCCACGTTGCGATTGGCGCCAACTCGGGTGCGGACAG
>JAEUWI010000287.1:273-639 GCA_016791475.1 Candidatus Hydrogenedentota bacterium | reverse complement strand
TGCCGAAACTGCCACATGCCGGAAAAGAACTACATGGTCGTTCACGCCCGGCCCGATCACAGCTTCCGCATTCCGCGCCCCGATCTTTCGCAGGAACTCGGCACGCCCAATGCCTGCAACCAGTGCCATGCCGACAAAAAGCCGGCCTGGGCCGCCGAGGCCATTGCCCGCTGGTACGGCCCCGAGCGGCGCCAAGAGCCAGGTTTCGCCGCCACCTTGGCGGCCGCTCGCGCCGGGCGCCGCGAAGCCCTGCCCGGCCTGCTCGCCCTGCTGCGCGACCCGCCCCCGCACGAAGACGCCGACACCGCCTGGCAGGAAAGCTGCGAGACGCTCCCGGTGGGCCAGGTCGTCGATCTGCACGGCGGC
>JAEUWI010000287.1:0-263 GCA_016791475.1 Candidatus Hydrogenedentota bacterium | reverse complement strand
TCGTCCGCGCCACCGCCACCGAGCATCTGCCCCCCGCGCAACCCGAGGCGCGTATCGCCCTGAGCGAAGCGCTGAACGACCCCGACGCCCTGGTCCGCGCCTACGCCGTCCTCGCCCTCGCCGAGCTGCCGCCGGCGGAGCGCCCGCCGTTGCTCGTCCCGCGCCTGCGCGACCCGATCCGCCTCGTGCGCATCAACGCCGCCCAGGCGCTCGCCGCGTTGCCCCCCGGCACGCTCGCCGGCGCCGACCAGGCGACCTTCAAC
>JAEUWI010000286.1 GCA_016791475.1 Candidatus Hydrogenedentota bacterium | reverse complement strand
GCAGCACGTCGATGGTGCCGCGCTTCGTGATCTCGCCCTGGAGCCGCGCCAGGAACTTGCGCCGGGTCGGCCCGTCCTGGCCGATATCGAGCGTGTCGCAGACGTCGGGTTGCGTCTCGCCCAGGAAGGCCGAGATCTGTGCGAGGTCCACGCAGTACTCGCGGTCGTAGTCGCCGGGATCGCCGCAGATCCAGCCCGCGCCGTAGGCGGCCGGGCGCTCGCGGATGGCCTCGGCCTTGACAGTCCCCGGATCGCAGGCCGCGCCGGCGAGCGCCGTGCAAATCAACCGCTCAAGCCCGCGCTCGGAGGTGTCGGTGGTCAAGCCTCGGCCTCCTCCGGCGCGGCGTCGGTGTCATCGGCGCCTGCCTCATCGGTCTCGCCCTCGCCCTCGCCCTCGCCCTCGCCCTCGATCTCGTCGAGCGGCTCGGACTCTTCGGCCTCACCCGGCAGTCGCGCCGCCGCCTCGCGCACGTCGAGCTTGCCGGTGACCACGTCGGCGATCAGGCGGGTTCGGTACTCGCGGAGGAGATCGATTTCCCGAAGTGCCGACTTGATCGCCGCTTGAAGCTGCTCCGTGGCTCTATCGGCGAAAGCAACAATTGCCTTCTGCTCTGCAACCGGAGGCACGATCGAGCGAAC
>JAEUWI010000285.1 GCA_016791475.1 Candidatus Hydrogenedentota bacterium | reverse complement strand
CGGCAGGCAGCCCACGAACAACGGGAGGCTGCGCGAACGCACGAGGCGTCGTTGATGGCCCTGCAGAAGCAGGCGAAGGCTGTCGAGAGCCGGCGAGCGCAGTTGGTGGAGGAACTGGCAGGCGCCCGTGCCGAGGGTGATCGCACCCTGCAGGACCTGCGCACGCAGGATCAGGAGGCAACGGAGCAACTCGCACGGCTCGACGGCCGTGTGGCGCAGCGTGTCGCGCAGGCCAGGGCGCAGCGCGAACGACTGGAGGCCCGCATCCGGTCCCTGCAGCGGGCGCTTGCGGACGAGGCGGCGGTGGCCCGAGCCGGCGGCCGTCTGCCGCTGGCGACAGAGGTGGTGCGTCACCGCGAGGACCGCGTGCTGGCGCTTCGCGATGCCGTCCAGGACCTTGCGCGTCGTCGCGATGCCGTCGCAGGGCTCGGGCAGCGACTGGCATCGCTCGAGCGCGAGGCGGGGCAGGCCGCGCTCCAGGCGGAAGACCTGGGTCGCCGCCTGGCCCTGAGCAACCGCGTGCCCTGCAGCGGCATGCCCATGCAGGGTCAATGCACCCTGTTGTCTGACGCGCGCGAAGCGGCCGCGCTGGCGCCGAGCGCACAGCAGCGCATCCGTCAACTCGCTGCGGAGAGGGACA
>JAEUWI010000284.1 GCA_016791475.1 Candidatus Hydrogenedentota bacterium | reverse complement strand
CCTTCTGGATCCGCCCCTGCACGAGTTTCTGCCCAAAGAAGAGCACCTCATTGAAGAAGTGGCGACCATGAAGGCCAAAGGGCAGAGTGGTGCCGAACTGCGGGAGAAGGAAGTGCTTCTGCGTAAGGTGCGGGAACTGAAAGAGTCCAATCCCATGATGGGACTGCGGGGCTGCCGCCTGGGTCTGGTTTATCCCCAGATCAATAAGATGCAGGTGCAGGCCATTTTCGAGGCGGCTATTGCCGTCAAGCGCGACGGCATCGAGGTCTTGCCTGAGATCATGATTCCTCTTGTGGGTCATGTGAACGAGCTTGATTTTGCCCGTCAGCAACTGGAAAGCGTCGCCCGGGAAGTGATGGAGCGGGAGAAGGTGGAAATCTCCTACAAGTTCGGCACCATGATCGAGATTCCCAGGGCGGCTCTCACCGCCGACGCTATCGCCAGGCATGCCGAGTTCTTCAGCTTCGGCACCAATGACCTGACCCAGATGACTTTCGGTTATTCCCGGGATGATGCCGAAGGCAAATTCCTGCAGCGCTATCTGGAAGGTGTTGAATTTGGCGGCTCCAAGCACAAAGTGCTGCTCAATAATCCCTTCGAGGTACTGGACCGGGAAGGGGTGGGTCAACTGATGAAGATCGC
>JAEUWI010000283.1 GCA_016791475.1 Candidatus Hydrogenedentota bacterium | reverse complement strand
GTTCGGTGAATCCCTCGCCTTACTCGATTTCTCATGTTCGGCGGTTTTTTTGCTCGCTCTCTCTCGCTCTTCGTCATATTTAATATGAAGTTTGAGATAATGGTCTTGTTTATTCATTCTCGTGCATTCTCCCGTTTCTTTTACTTCATATGATTCTTAAGTCGCGTATGGCATTGACTTCAATCCACTGACTCATTCATTTTCTTGTGTGCTTGCCCAATCCTTTTTCTTCGTGTTCATTCTTCGACCTCAGAAGAATTCTTTCACTATTCTAGTTCTCATTCAGTCTACCACATAAAATCAAAAGTGAAACATGAAAAGCAACTGCCCCTCATGTACACACTTACGCTCTCACCCTCACCTAGTCTGATGCCCTCCGTGTACACACCTACGCCTTCACCCTCACCCTCACCCTCACCTAGTCTGATATCCTCCGTGTTCACACCTACGCCTTCACCCTCACCCTCACCTAGTCTGATATCTTCCGTATACACACGCACGCCCTCACCCTCAAATTCTCAAAATCTTTTCATTCTTCTCGGGCTCCATAAACATGTTGATTTCTCTCAAATCTCTTTATCTTCTTGAATTTCACATTGAGGAAGACATAGCACAGTATGAACTCAATTTCTTCGTTGATTTT
>JAEUWI010000282.1 GCA_016791475.1 Candidatus Hydrogenedentota bacterium | reverse complement strand
GCTTGCCCGGCGTGCCGCTGGTGGTGGCGGCGACGATCGCGCTATCGGCCTGGACCGGCTTCGCTGCCCAAGGCGGTGCGGTGGTGGGCGCAGTGCCGGCCGGCCTGCCCGGCTTCAGCCTGCCGCCGCTGCGCCCGGAGCTGATCGCCGCGCTGCTGCCGGCCGCCTTCGTCGTCGCCATGGTCAGCTTCATGGAGGCGGCCTCGAGCGCCAAGCTCATCTCCGGCCGCACCCGCCAGGCCTGGCGGCAGGACCAGGAGCTCATCGGCCAGGGCCTGGGCAAGCTCGCTGCCGCCTTCACCAGCGGCATGCCGGTGAGCGCCTCGTTCTCGCGCTCCGCACTCAACTCCGCCAGCGACGCGCGCACCGGCCTGTCGTCCATCGTCACCGCGGCCTTCGTGCTGCTCGCCCTGCTCTACCTCACCCCGCTGCTGTGGCACCTGCCCAAGCCGGTACTGGCAGCGATCATCCTGCAGGCGGTGGCCGGGCTGATCGACACCGGGACGATGCGGCGCGCCTGGCGGGCGAGCCGCGACGACGGCGCCGCCGCGGCGGTCACCTTTGTCGCGACCCTCGCCTTCGCGCCCAACATCCAGAACGGGGTGTTCACCGGACTGATCCTGTCGCTCGCGCTGCTGGTGTAT
>JAEUWI010000281.1 GCA_016791475.1 Candidatus Hydrogenedentota bacterium | reverse complement strand
CGCCCGGTGGCAGCGCCAGCGCCTCGACGGCGGCGGCAAGCCGGGCGCCGGATGTCTGCGCGTCGCCGCGCAGCCACTGGATGTGCACATCGGCCTGCGACGTGAAGGGCAGCGTCTCGGCCAGTTCCGCGGTATCTACGATCACGAAGGCGCTCGCCCCGGCCGGCAGTTCTTCCAGGCGCCGCGAGATCGCCGGCCAGGCGCAGGTATCGCCGACCAGCACGTTGACGGTGAAATCGGGGGGAATCACGATCGAGCCGCGCGGACCGCCCAGGCGCAGAGTCTGGCCCACGCTGGCTTGGGCCGCCCAGGCGGCGGCCGGACCGTGACCGTGCAGCACGAACTCGATGTCCAGTTCCTGTCGGGCCGGGTCGAAGCGGCGCGGGGTGTAGTCGCGCATGACCGGTTCGCCGCCGGGATTGGCCGGATCGTGGAAGAAGAGCTTCACATGGTCGTCGAAGCCCAGGCTGGTGAAACCGGCCAGTTCCGGGCCGCCCAAGGTTACGCGCAGGAAGTGCTCGGACAGGTGTTGCGTGCGCACCACCGTCGGCTCGCGCATCACCACCTCGTGGCGCACGCGCCGGATTTCGTGCAGTTCGCTCATCGTGAGGCTCCTTTTCAGTCTGTTGGGGGTTCGAGACGGT
>JAEUWI010000280.1 GCA_016791475.1 Candidatus Hydrogenedentota bacterium | reverse complement strand
TGGCGGGGCTGCCGTCAACCACTTTTTGGACATACACACCCCAGTCTGCGGGCAGGTGATAGGCAGATGCGATGTCTGGGCTGATTGCTTGGAAACTGATTCCCATGAACGGGCGTGAGAAATAGCCTTTCTCGATGATCTGGTTTGCAACAGCCTGCGCCGTGTTGACCGGGATCGCGAAGCCCAATCCCTCTGCCACCGTGCCGCTGCCTGAGCCGCGCACGATCATGTTATTGATGCCGATCACTTCGCCAGCCAGGTTCACCAGCGGACCGCCGGAATTGCCCTGATTGATGGCTGCGTCAGTTTGGATCAAGCCTTCAACCGTGTATCCTTGTCCGGTGTCGATGGAGCGTCCCGTCGCACTGACCACGCCCACCGTAACCGAGTTCTTGAAGTCACCGAGAGGCGAGCCGATGGCAATCACTGATTCACCAGGCTTGAGCAGGTCAGAATTCCCAAGCGTTACAATTGCAGGGACAGTTCCATCCGTTTTCAAAACCGCAATATCAGAGTAGGGGTCTGTGCCCACCACGACTGCACCTTGTTCCGTACCGTCAGATAGGATGATGCTGACATCCTTGGTGCCGTCCACCACATGGTTGTTGGTGACAATATAACCCTGATCAGAAATGAAGAAGCCGC
>JAEUWI010000279.1:253-646 GCA_016791475.1 Candidatus Hydrogenedentota bacterium | reverse complement strand
CAGAGCAAAACGAGCGGGAATTCATAGCTATTTAACCTTTTTCAATCAAGCCCCGACTAAAAAGCTTCGCAAATAGCTATAAAATATCACTTTTCTTGATTCAAGTAGGCAAAAACGATAACACCACGTCTGGCTATTGATTAGATTTCAGTAATGAAGTGTTTAATTGTATAGCGAAATTGATTTATTGGAGAGATGACCGAGAGGCCGAAGGTGCTCGATTGCTAATCGAGTGTACGAGTAAAATCGTACCGAGGGTTCGAATCCCTCTCTCTCCGGTCCTCGATGAAACAAAATTGAGGGCTGGAGACTCAGGCTATGACTAGCAATTCTCTTTGTCGCTTGCTAATAAATCAATTGAAAATTTCTGGAGAGGTGGCAGAGTGGTTGATC
>JAEUWI010000279.1:0-243 GCA_016791475.1 Candidatus Hydrogenedentota bacterium | reverse complement strand
CTTGAAAACCGGCGACCCTTTAACGGGGTCCGGGGGTTCGAATCCCTCCCTCTCCGCCATCATGATCCAAATGCGAACTCGCGGTAGGATTTTCGCAACTCCTTGAAACCAAGTCACTTGCGTAAAGGTCCAAGTTCACCGCGAACCACTGAGTTCGTATTTGAGTACTCCAGGTATGCGGATTTCCCGGAATCGGTTCCTTTTTCGGGTCCAGCCGGTGAACTCGAACCTGACGCAGAAGCA
>JAEUWI010000278.1 GCA_016791475.1 Candidatus Hydrogenedentota bacterium | reverse complement strand
GAGCACCGACCAGGGTCGCGGCCTCGTCGACGTCATTGCGCGCTACACGCAGACCTTCCTCCTGCTGCAGCGCTACGACGAAGGCTTGCTGGTCGAGCCCAAGGGCATTACGGGCGGCACGCTGCCGGCGGTCGACGAGGCGCGTGCGGGCATCCAGGCGCTCAAGCACGAGCTGGTCAGGCGCGGCGAGGCCACCGATCTCTTCGGACGCGAACGCGAGGATGAATGCCGATCCCTGGAACGGGCATTGCAGGAATTCGAGGCGGCAATGAGAATCCTCCAGCCGGTCATGGAATTCTACCCGAACCGCACGGTCGAAGAAGCCCTGATGCTGATCTTTTCGAGTGAGGATGCGGGGCCGCCGGAATCCGACTTGGAGACCCGATTCTAGCAGCCCGTTTCCAAAACGAGGATGGGGGCCGCGAATGGTCTTTTTGACCAATCTCTGCGTTGCGAAGCTCTGAGAGCACACGTGCTTCCCGCGGTCTCGCGCCTTGATTTCGGCCGAAAACCCGCGTTCTCGCCTTCGCGCGACTTCTGCAACGGGCTGCCAGCGGGTCTCCGGCGAACTCCGGGCACCGTCCCGAGACGACTATGGCGCTTCGATGGAGGTAATGAGGCCCCCAGGAATCTCGAGCGAGTCGGGC
>JAEUWI010000277.1 GCA_016791475.1 Candidatus Hydrogenedentota bacterium | reverse complement strand
CCACGCCCCTTCCAGGCCCGGGTTGCCTTCGTGGGACACGACTGCGACCTCGCCATTCTCGAAGTCGAGGATCCCTCCTTCTTTGAAGGGATTGAACCGCTCGAATTCGGACCGCTCCCCGCCGTAAGATCCACCGTGGTCAGCTACGGCTATCCGGCGGGAGGCGAACAGATCTCCTACACCCGGGGCGTGGTCTCCCGGATTGAAATCCAGCCGTATTCGCATCCCGGCCACCGTTCCCTTCTCGCGGTCCAGACCGACGCCGCCATCAATCCCGGCAACAGCGGCGGACCGGTCATTCAGGACGACAAGGTGGTGGGCGTGGCCTTTCAGGGCATCCCCGGGCTGGAGAACGCCGGCTTCTTCATCCCTCCCGAAGTGATCCAGCATTTCCTGAAGGACGTGAATGACAGTCATTACGACGGATTTCCAATGGCGGGGATCCGGCTCGTCCCGCTGCAAAATCCGGCCTACCGGTCCTTCCTCGGAGTGACCAACGATTCCCTCGGTGCTCGAATCGACGGGATCCTCCCGGGCACCGCGGCCGAATCCCGCCTTAAACCCGACGACGTGCTGCTGGACGCAGGCGGACTCCCCGTCGGAAGCGATGGAACGGTGGTCTATCAGGAAAACCGGATGCCGGTATC
>JAEUWI010000276.1 GCA_016791475.1 Candidatus Hydrogenedentota bacterium | reverse complement strand
GAGCCGACCGAGCTGCCGCTGCTGACGATTCCTCACCCCGGGCAGAGCAACCACAACGGCGGCATGCTGGCCTTCGGGCCCGACGGCATGCTCTACATCGGCACCGGTGACGGCGGCGGCTCCAACGACCCGCAGAACAACGCACAGAACATCGAGGTGCTGCTGGGCAAGATCCTGCGCCTGGACGTCGACCAGCCGGACCTGGTGGGGGGCACTCGCTACTCGTCACCGGCCGACAACCCCTACGTCGGCCGCGCCGGGCGCGACGAGATCCACTCCACGGGCTGGCGCAATCCCTGGCGCTTCAGCTTCGACCGCCTGACCGGGCAGGGCTGGGTGGCCGACGTCGGCCAGGGCGAGCGCGAGGAGATCGACAGCCCTCTGCTGTTGGGCGGCAACTACGGCTGGCGGGTCTACGAAGGCACACGCTGCACCGGGCTGGACTCGGCCCTGTGCATTCCGGCGAACTTCGTCGCGCCGCTGCTGGAGTACACGCACGTGTCCGGCCGCTGCTCGGTCACCGGCGGCTACGTCTACCGTGGCAGCCGCAATGCGCTGCCGGCGGGCACATACGTCTTCGCCGACTTCTGCACCGGGGAGGTCTTCGGCTGGAACGGGGTCACGCAGTCGCTGCTGCTGGCCAGTGG
>JAEUWI010000275.1 GCA_016791475.1 Candidatus Hydrogenedentota bacterium | reverse complement strand
CGCGTGAATATTATCCCAGGAGGATCGCCTGACCATGCATACGATCCTTATCGTCGACGACGAAAAAAACATTCGCGAAGGCCTCCTTCGCGCCCTCAAACCGGCCGGCTACAAGATCATCCTCGCCGAAGACGGCGAAGACGGTTACAAAAAATATCTGACGCACAAGGTCGATCTCGCCATCCTCGACATTCGCATGCCCAGGCTCTCCGGCCTCGACCTGCTCGAGCGGATCAACAAGACGGAAAACCCCTGCCCCGTTATTTTTCTCACCGGACACGGCACGGTCGAAACGGCGGTCGAAGCCATGCGTCTGGGCGCCTACGACTTCCTCACCAAACCCGTCAACCTCGACAAACTCGAACTCCTGATCCAACGAGCCCTCAATCAAAAACAGCTCGAGAACACCAATCGGGCCCTCATCGTCCGCGTCAAAGAATACGAGATTGAGAAAATCATCCTCGGAAAATCCAGGGCCATCCGCGCCGTGATCGAAAAAATCAAAAAGATCGCGCCGACCAAGTCCAACGTGGTGATCTACGGCGAGAGCGGGACGGGAAAGGAACTCGTCTGCGACGCCATTCACCACCTCTCCATGGAAGGCCATCCACTCGTCAAGGTCAATTGTGCGGCCCTTTCACCGACGCTTC
>JAEUWI010000274.1 GCA_016791475.1 Candidatus Hydrogenedentota bacterium | reverse complement strand
ACGGAGATTTTCTTCACGCCCTGGCGGAGGTGTTCCTTCGCGAGTTGATGGAGGAAGAAGTTCAGAACCACGTGGGCGCGTCTCGGCATGAGCGTACGTCGGCGCGCCAGGGCAGCCGGAACGGTTATAAGCCGCGAAAATTGAAGACGCGTGTGGGCGAGCTCGAACTCTCGGTGCCGCAGGTGCGGGGTATGGAGCCCTACCATCCGTCGGTGTTCGCGCGTTACCAGCGTTCGGAACGGGCGCTTTTGGCGGCGTGCGCGGAGATGTACTTCATGGGGGTGTCGACGCGGAAGGTGGCCTCGGTTCTTGAGAAGATGGGCGGATTCGAGCTCAGCGCCAGCACGGTGTCTCGCGTGGCGGCGGAGCTGGACGAACAGTTGAATATTTTTCGGGAGCGTCGGCTGGACGACCGAGTGTGGCCGTATGTGCTGGTGGACGCCACGTATTTGAAGGTTCGGCGAAACGGCCGGGTACAATCCACGGCGGTGCTCGTGGCGGTCGGCATTGACCAGCACGGACGGCGCGAAGTCTTGTCGTGGCGTCCGGGCGACTCGGAATCCGAGGAGACTTGGGGCCAACTATTTCGGGACCTGAAGGCGCGTGGCCTCAACGGCGTGGAGATGTTGATTTCCGACGCGCACGAAGGC
>JAEUWI010000273.1 GCA_016791475.1 Candidatus Hydrogenedentota bacterium | reverse complement strand
TCGCCAATGCGATAGCTGAGCTTGCAGATGCGCTCGATGAAGGGCGCAATCGCCACGGTCTCGGGGCGCAGCGTGAGCTTGCCCGCCTCAATCGCCGTGATATCGAGCAGGTCGTCAAGCAGCACCAACATCTGCTGAATCGTCTCGCGGATGATGACGATGAACTCTTTGAAATCCTCCGGTCGCGCCGACGGGTGCGTGAGCAGGTCGGTGAAGCCCTGCAGCACGGTCAGCGGGGTGCGCAGGTCATGCGCCGCCATGCCGAGGAAGCTGTCTTTTTGCTGATTGAGCGTCAACAAGCGCCCGTTCATCTCTTCGAGTTCGGCGGTGCGCTCGGCGACGCGCTGTTCGAGCCGCGTGTTGGACTCCTGCAGTTCTTCGAGCAGCTTGCGGTTCTGCACGATCAGGTGATAGCGCTCGAAGGCCTCGCGGACAATCGTATCCAGTTCGACCGGATCCCACGGCTTGGCGATGTAGCGGAAAATATTGCCATCATTGATCGCGCTGATCACCGCCTGAATGTCGGCATACCCCGTGAGCAGCAGACGAATCGCGTCCGGATACTCGTTCTTGATCTTGCCGAAGAATTCGGCGCCATTCATGCCCGGCATACGCTGATCGGAGATGATGACCTGAATCGGGTTCTCGGTCA
>JAEUWI010000272.1 GCA_016791475.1 Candidatus Hydrogenedentota bacterium | reverse complement strand
CGAGCACGGCGCGGGCGTGGTGCGGATCAACTCGAGGATGGCGCCGGCATGGGCCGCCTCGTCGGGGTCCGGGAACATTCCGGCGACCCGTTCGAAACCGTCCAACAGCTCGTGGAGACTCCGAGCCCGATCGTCGACGATCATGGCTTCGGGGGGCGCGGGAGGAAGGCGCTGGTCCGGCGGACGTACTCCCGGTACTGCGGCTTGGTGTCGACCAGCTTCTTCTCGAGCAAGGCCACGCCCGACACCTTGAGCAGGAGCAGGGTCATGACCACCGGGCTCGCCAGGGTAAGGGCGGCCCCCGCGGCGGTCGCCACGAGGTAGAGGCCCCACCAGACGGCCGCGTCGCCGAAGTAGTTCGGGTGGCGGGTGTAGCGCCAGACGCCGGTATCGAGGACCTTGCCCCGGTTGGCGGGGTCGGCCCGGAACCGGGCCAGGTCCCAGTCGCCCCGAGCTTCGAAGTAGAACCCGACTGCCCAGACCGCCACGCCGAGCCAGACCAGGGGCATGGAAACGGGGCCAGTCGACCGAAGCCCGATCAGGAGCGGGAGGGAGACGAACCACAGGATCGTCGCCTGGAGCCAGTGCACGGTCACCAGGTTGACCCAGGGCCACCGGGGCCCCCCACGAGCCCGCATGGCGCGGTAGCGGTA
>JAEUWI010000271.1 GCA_016791475.1 Candidatus Hydrogenedentota bacterium | reverse complement strand
AAATGCCAGCAATAGGGCAATCAACCCAATTTCGGACCTATTGCTACACATAGCCGGACTCCTCCTGTAGAGATCGGCAGGCGAGGCTGCCACGTTTCACCCCGACTACCTTGATGCCTTCAGCGACTCAAGCGGTGCAACGCAGCGCTGGTCGCAGCTCACTGGCAATGGAACCTGCTTCCATCCGAAGCGTCCGCGTCGCACGCTCGGCTGCCTGCGGATCGTGGGTCACCATGATGATGGTCTTGCCGGCCCGATGGAAGTCCTCCAGGAAGTTCAGCACCTGGCTGCGTGTTGCCGGGTCCAGGTTCCCGGTCGGTTCATCCGCCAGGATGACCTCGGGATCGTTGGCAAGGGTGCGTGCCAGGGCCACACGCTGCTGCTGTCCGGTGCTCAGCTCGCAGGGCTTGTGCCTCGCGCGGTCGGCCAGGCCGACGAGTTCGAGCAGTTCACCGGCCCGTTGCTGCTGAGCGCGGCGCGAGTCGCCGCGCAGCAGCAGGGGCACTTCGACGTTTTCCAGGGCCGACAGATAGGGCACAAGGTTGAAGGACTGAAAGACAAAACCCATCTTCAGGCGGCGGAGCTTCGCCCGTTCGGTCACGCTCAGCTCATAAAGCGATTGGCCGTCGAACCAGACCTTGCCTTGTGTCGGTGC
>JAEUWI010000270.1 GCA_016791475.1 Candidatus Hydrogenedentota bacterium | reverse complement strand
AAGGAACAGGTAATTAACAGCATACCCGCCATACAACCTGTGGCCAATAAAGACCTTACCCGCATGGCCAGTGGCTATGGATATAGGATGGACCCTTTCTATCATACTTTTTCTTTTCATCAGGGCATGGATTTTACAGCAGATTACGGGGCCGAAGTATATGCCACGGGTGATG
Organism: Candidatus Hydrogenedentota bacterium; assembly: GCA_016791475.1. Taxonomy (NCBI): domain Bacteria; kingdom Pseudomonadati; phylum Candidatus Hydrogenedentota; species Candidatus Hydrogenedentota bacterium. Next base: position 482 of record JAEUWI010000270.1, on the reverse strand, counting down.
GTGTGGTACAAAATAGTATGAATGATGGCTGGGGTTATGGAAACCACGTAATTATAAACCACGGTTTTGGCTATACCACCCTTTACGGCCACCTTAGCCGAATTGTTGTGCGCCCAGGACAAGCAGTAAAACGTGGGCAGTTGATTGGCAATGTGGGCAGCACGGGTCGCAGTACCGGACCGCATTTGCACTACGAAGTGCGCAAAAATGGCAATCCGCTAAATCCTGCATTCTTTTACCACAACGACCTGAGCGACGAGCAATACCGCCGCATGCTGGAAATGTCTAAACGCGAAACCAAACGATTTGACTAATGGAAAACGAAGAAATTCCAACACGTAAATATTATAAAATCGGCGACGTTAGTAAAATGTTGGATGTGCCCCCAAGTACACTTCGGTTTTGGGAAAAAGATTTTAAACAGGTGCGCCCAATGAAAAACAAAAAAGGCGACCGGATTTATTCTTTAAAAGACATTGAAA
>JAEUWI010000269.1 GCA_016791475.1 Candidatus Hydrogenedentota bacterium | reverse complement strand
CGCCTCGCGCAGCGAAGGTGCCCCCGGCGCCGTCGTCGAGGCGATCGTGCAACACGTGCCGGTGCTGGCCAGCGACCTCGCTGCGCACCGGGGTCTGCTCGGCGCCGCCTGGCCGGGCCTGTTCCCGGTCGGGGACGCTTTCGCCCTCGCGCGACTGCTGCAGCGACTGGTCGACGATCGCGCCTGGGCGGCCGGACTCGAAGCGCTGGCTGCGAAGCTCGGCGAGCGCTTCCGTCCGTCGCGGGAACGGGCCGATTGGGCAGCGCTGTTCGCGGAGCTGGGTGTCGGATGACTGCCGCAACGCCGAGGGCTCGGCGGTGCGCAGAAGGGCGGTCGCGCCGGAGTTCCTTGGCGCCGACCATGGGAACCGCGGTCTCGATGGCCCAGGAACCGCGCTCGGCATGGACACGACGACCCTCGACATCCGCGGCATGACCTGCGCCGGCTGCGTGCGCCGCATCGAACGCACGCTCGGCCAGGTCGACGGCGTCGCTTCGGCGCAGGTCAACCTCGCGACCAACCAGGCGCGCATCGCCTTCGATCCGGTGCGGGTGCGTGCCAGCGACCTGGTCACCTCGATCGAAGCGCTCGGCTTCGGCGTCGCGGTGCCAGCCGTCGCCGGCAGCAAGGTGCTCGGCGTCGTGCCGCCGGACGAAG
>JAEUWI010000268.1:412-661 GCA_016791475.1 Candidatus Hydrogenedentota bacterium | reverse complement strand
TTGTCGACGCGGCCGGTGGCGCTGTTTGTCGGCCGCGTGGCGCACGAAAAGAACATCGGCTTCCTGTTGCATGCACTGGAATACACCCGCCGCCTGCGGCCGGATATCCTGTTGCTGATCGCCGGCGAAGGGCCGGCCGTGCCGGATCTGAAAGAAAAAGTGAAGGCGCTGGGCCTGCGCGATCATGTGCAGTTCATCGGCTATCTTGATCGCAGTGAGGCCTTGCCGGCCTGTTATGCCGCGGCCGAT
>JAEUWI010000268.1:0-402 GCA_016791475.1 Candidatus Hydrogenedentota bacterium | reverse complement strand
CAGGGCCTCGTGCTGCTGGAAGCCATGGCCGCCGGCCTGCCGGTGGTGGCCTTGTCCGAAATGGGGACGACGGACATTCTGGCGCCCGGCCGTGGTGCGTTTTCGCCGCCGGACGACCCCAAGGCCTTTGGCGAAACGGTGGCGCACTTTCTCAACCGGCCATCGGCTTGGCGTCATTTGCGCGAGGATGCGCCGGTATATGCCGCCGAATGGTCGGATACGGCCATGGCCGCTCGTCTGGCGGCCTGCTATCGGCGTTGGGCGGGTGCGGAAATTGCGTCATTTTCAGCGTCGACCGCAGCTGATGGTCTCCCGGCCAGCCAGGCCACCCGCTAACCTGAATAAACCCTGCTGATGACTTCAAACCCACCGCACTGCGAGCAGTGCCGATATTTTCAGCCG
>JAEUWI010000267.1 GCA_016791475.1 Candidatus Hydrogenedentota bacterium | reverse complement strand
GCAGATCTTCATGAACACCGGCCATCAGATTCCAGGACGGCCAAGCATGGGCTCCTGGCTCACTTATGGCCTGGGCAGTGAGAATCAGGATCTGCCCGGGTTCGTGGTGCTCTTATCCGGCGAGAACGCTCCTGACGGTGGCAAGAGCTGTTGGGGCAGCGGCTTCCTTCCCAGCCGTTATCAAGGCGTGGAATTCCGCCGCTCGGGCGATCCCGTGCTCTTCCTCTCCAACCCTGACGGAATGGCCGGCGAGACGCGCCGCCGGAGCTTAAATCTGCTCAAGGATCTCAACCAGCAGCACTATGCCGACATCAGCGATCCCGAGATCTCGAGCCGCATCGCCAACTACGAACTCGCCTACCGCATGCAATCGAGCGTGCCGGAACTGGCGGACCTCAGCAAGGAACCGGAACACGTTCACAAGCTCTATGGCACGGAACCGGGCAAAAACAGTTTCGCCAACAATTGTTTGTTAGCCCGGCGCCTTGTGGAACGCGGCGTACGCACGGTGCAGCTCTATCATCGCGGATGGGACACGCATGGCAACAGCCAGAACGGCGACATCGTGAACCGCCTCACCGCGCTCTGCCGGGAGATTGACCGCGGGTCCGCAGCCTTGGTTCAGGATCTGAAACAGCGCGGTCTGCTCAAGGACACCATCA
>JAEUWI010000266.1 GCA_016791475.1 Candidatus Hydrogenedentota bacterium | reverse complement strand
GGTGGGCTATCCGGTGATCGCCACCGACATTTTGCCGTACCAGAACGCGCCGGTGACCCGCGTCCCCAACAATCCGCAAGCCTGGATCACGGCGGTACGCGACCATGTTAATGAGTTGGAGGCCACCCGGGGCGCGGGCGAGCGGTTGCGCGAGTGGGTGCTGTCCAACTGGATGTTGGATCAGCACCTGGACGAGTGGCTGCGGGCGTTGCTGCCGGATTGAAGCGATACGACGGCCGGGTATTTTTCATCTAAATTAAGGATGTCAGAGTGTCACCGAAAACAACGCGCAAGCGCGGTGGTTCCAGTCGCCGCTCCAAGCCTTCGCCTTCGCCTTCGCCTTCGCCTTCGCCTTCGCCGCGCAACGCCGCCATGGCGCTGCTGCAAAGTCTGATGCGTGGCGACCGGCAGATCGTGGTGCGGATCGATGGGCAACCGCTTGCCCTAGCGCAAGCAATCGCCTTGGCCGAACAGCGTGGGAAAGCAGGTCAGGCGCGCGAAGCCGGTCGCGTTTTCGATCAGCTATTGGCCCAAGCGGCCGAGTGGCACCGCGAAAAGCGTTTGGATGATGCCGAAGCGGTCTACCGTCAGGTCTTCGAGGCGCAGCCCGGCTATATCGACGCCTTGCATCTGCTGGGGGTGATTTACTCGCAGCGCGGCGATCA
>JAEUWI010000265.1 GCA_016791475.1 Candidatus Hydrogenedentota bacterium | reverse complement strand
ATCAACGGACACATTCGCGAGGAACTCAATTACGGCGGCAACCTCGTCGCCCAAATCGGCTGGCTATGGCGCGGCAATAGCACCAAGGTGTTGCGCACCGGCTTTCACTACTTCAACGGCAAGTCGAACCAGTTCGAGTTCTTTCGCAATTTCGAAGAGCAACTCGGCATCGGGTTGTGGTACGAGTTCTGATCGATTCGCTCTCCGATTACTCCCCGGTTCTCACTCGGCCAGCGGGCAAACGCCTAGCCGTTCTGATTGAACCGCCAAGGACGCCAAGGTTCGCCAAGACGAGTCACTGCCTCCCCATGTTTCTTTGCGCCTTCGCGCCTTTGCGTGAGACAACTTTTTTTGAAATCTCACGCAAAGGCGTAATGGAATTCAAGGGCTTCGTGCGGCTCGCCATTGACGCTAGAATGGCCCGCATGGCAACCGGCGGGGCAAATTATCGACTGTTTTGGCAAGAGTTTCGCCGCACGTTCGACAGCACCGGCGCCATCGCGCCGAGCGGTCGTCGCCTCTGCCGAGCGCTCGCCCGTTATGTCGCGGGCGACGGCCAGCCGCGGCGTATTCTCGAAGTCGGCCCGGGTACTGGCGTCGTCACGGACGCCATCATCATGCAAATGGGCCCGCGCGATACGCTCGACGTCGTCGAGCTCAACGAC
>JAEUWI010000264.1:182-665 GCA_016791475.1 Candidatus Hydrogenedentota bacterium | reverse complement strand
GCGGCCGATGTCGGCGCCGCCGAATTCGAGGCCCTTGCCGAGGTAGGTGCCCATGGTGACGAACCAGGCCCCCCAGACGAAGAACTGGACGAACATCATGATGGAGAGTTGAATTCGGATGGCCATGCTCATGGCGGGGGGATTCCTTCCTGTGCGGCGGTGGGCCGCCGTGTGGTGGTCAGATGCTTCCGGCTTGGGTGCGAAGGTGCGGCCGCCATGGGGAGCAGGATGCCCGAGGGATTCCCCGACGCCTCGCGGTCGCTGGCTCGCAGGGGTTAAGCCTAGTGAATCGGTGGTGCGGGAGTCAACCCGTGGGGAGAAGGCTTCAGGCTGTAGGCTGTAGGCTGTAGGCTGTAGGCTGTAGGCGGTAGGCGGTAGGCGGTAGGCGGTAGGCGGTAGGCTCCCGGCTCCCGGCTCCCGGCTCCCGGCTCCCGGCTCCCGGCTCCCGGCTCCCGGCTCCCGGCTCCCGGCTCCCGGCTCCCG
>JAEUWI010000264.1:0-83 GCA_016791475.1 Candidatus Hydrogenedentota bacterium | reverse complement strand
GGCTCGAGACTCCAGACTCCAGACTCCAGACTCCAGACTCCAGACTCCAGACTCCAGACTCCAGACTCCAGACTCCAGACTCC
>JAEUWI010000263.1 GCA_016791475.1 Candidatus Hydrogenedentota bacterium | reverse complement strand
CCGCGCTCTCGATCACACGCATCTCATCCAGGAAGTCCGTACCCTCCGTCAAAACCTCGATCGCAAGTACGGCTTCGAGAACATCATCGGGCACTCCGAGGCGCTGGTTTCGGTGCTCGAGATGGCCGGCCGCGCTGCCCGCAGTAACTCCACTATCCTCATCCGCGCCGAGACTGGCACTGGCAAGGAACTGCTCGCCAGAGCCATCCACGTTAACAGCCTTCGCAAAGACAAGCCTTTCATCACCATCAACTGCGGAGCGATTCCGCGCGATTTGCTGTAATCCGAGCTATTCGGCCACGTCAAAGGCTCCTTCACCGGCGCCATGGCCAATAAGAAGGGCCGCATCGAACTCGCCGCGGGCGGCACGCTCTTCCTGGACGAAATCGGCGAGATGCCCGGTGAACTGCAAGTCAAGCTCCTGCGACTGGTGCAACAAGGCGAGATCGAGAAGGTCGGCGCCACGCAACCCGAACGCGTCGATGTGCGCATTGTTGCGGCGACACACCGCGATCTCAAAGCCATGATCGAGGACGGCACTTTTCGCGAAGATCTCTACTACCGCCTTGCCGTTATCCCCCTGGTGTTGCCGCCTCTGCGCGAACGCGCCGAGGATATCCCCGGTCTGGTCCAACACTTCTTCGTGCGCGCCAAGGAGAAGGCCGCC
>JAEUWI010000262.1 GCA_016791475.1 Candidatus Hydrogenedentota bacterium | reverse complement strand
ATTTTCGTAGAAAAATTTTTTTTCAGTCTACTGCCAAATTCATTTACTGCTTATTGCGAGTATCATTCAAATAGAAGTCCTTTAGACTGAAGGTTATTTGATCTTAAAGTCTCTTTGCCGTTTGATAATCTCCGTAGCTGGAGTGAAATCTAGATTACAGTAGCTGGTCTCACACCCTCAAGATATCCATCTCGAAAGCCCTTTTCGAAAAATGGAGGTGGTTTGATCTGGCGTAATTATTTTTCACTCAGATGTATACGCCAGACCAAACGACCTTAATTTTTCAAACAGGGGTTTTGAGAGAGTGGAGTATTGACATGTAGGCACTACACCAGTGATAGATTCTATAGCGAATACGTCTTGAGTAGGATATCCGGCTCCCTATCATTTCGTCCCATTCGTTTCGTCTCCTTGCACTTCGTCTCACCCTCACCCTCACCCTCACCCTCACCCTTTACCCGCACACACTGTGGATGGGACGAAGTGTAAGGAGGCGAAATGAACGGTCACCGGATAATCCTGACTGATGAATGACGATACCTAGCGTATTGGTATTGAAACATCTCTGAGTTCGAGAATTGCAATGATGAAAACTGAAATGATCACTAATATTCAAATATGAAAGACTGAAAGAATTGAAATTATAGGTAAAAAGCAAACGCTTGTTG